>NZ_MNQO01000001.1:304734-305501 GCF_001915465.1 Bacteroides sp. 44_46
CAAGACGGATATTTCCGTCCCGCAGGATAAATCCTCTCCCCCTCGGAAAGGAAACGGAGAACAAACATACAATCCATAAACTTATACCATTATTGCAATATGACACTTTGTGAACAAACCTGGCGCTGGTACGGTCCTAACGATCCGGTCAGCCTTTGGGACATCAAACAGGCCGGAGCCACCGGAATCGTGAACGCCCTGCACCACATCCCCAACGGTGAGGTGTGGACAGTGGAAGAAATCAACAAACGCAAGGAGATGATAGAGGCCGTAGGGCTTCGCTGGTCGGTTGTCGAAAGCGTACCCGTACACGAGCATATCAAGACACAGACAGGAGACTTCCAACGATATATAGACAACTACAAGGAAAGCCTGCGCAACCTCGGCAAATGCGGTGTGAACATCGTTACCTACAACTTCATGCCCGTGCTGGACTGGACACGTACCGACCTTGCCTACGAGCTGCCCGACGGAAGCCGCGCCCTGCGCTTCGAGCGTGCGGCCTTCATCGCCTTTGACCTCTTCCTGCTGAAGCGTCCCGGCGCGGAAGCCGATTATACGGACGAGGAAAAGGCCAAGGCCAAAGCCCGCTTCGAGCAGATGACGGAAGATGACAAGCAGCTGCTTGTACGCAACATGATTGCCGGCCTGCCCGGTTCGGAAGAGAGCTTCACCCTGGAGCAGTTCCAAAAAGAGCTCGACCGCTACAAGGACATCACACCCGAAAAGCTGCGCGCCAACCTGATTTACTTCCTCAGTGAAATCTG
>NZ_MNQO01000017.1:0-216268 GCF_001915465.1 Bacteroides sp. 44_46
AAAAACTTTTAAGCATATACTCCAAATATTTTCGGAAGTTTTTTTTAAAATTCTTTTCTCATTCAAAACAACTCTCTTGCGAAAGGAAGAACTAAGAAAGAAAAGAATCCAAAAAGCTCTTTTCTTTGCGAGTCGGACTGCAAAGATAAAGATAAAAATCAATAAACTCCAAACAATTTCAGATATTTATTTTTCATTTCTATCTAATCTTCAGCACTCATGCGCTTTTGTTTCAGAATGTCAATCTATCGCTGCTCTCGTTCTCGAAAGCGGATGCAAAAGTAGAGGATTTTAATATACCGACCAAATATATCTTTCACTTTTTCCTAATATTTTTGAAACTTTTTTGTAACTGACTGATTAGTAAAGATGTTGTAGAGCATATACTTTTAAAAGTGTTATACCTACCGACAAAATAGGTACATTATATATATACGTGCGCGCGAAAGCGGCTTCCTACTTCCATTATTTACTGTCCAAAGCAATGAGAATCATAATACACATATTTGGCGTTTAAGAATAAAAGCACTAATTTTACTTTTAAATAAAAACCGTATGAGATACAAAAAGATTATAGAACTATTACCAGCTTGCGCATTACTCTCTTTGCTATCGAGCGCAAACGGCGCATGCAGCAGCGGACAGGCAAGTAACAAACAAGAGAAAGTAGTCGTAACAGATACGATAACCGCTTTCGCATTACCCACAATCCCCACAATGCTGAATACTCCGGAATTGCGTGCCGATTATCTGGCGCGCCATTACTGGGATAATGTAAATTTCACCGACACCAATTACATACACCATCCCGAAGTGACGGAGCAAGCATGGGTAAACTTCATTGATATCCTGCGACTGGTACCCGCTTCAACAGGGGATACAGCCTTGAAAACCTTGTTTGCACAAGCTGAAAAAGAGAAAAAATGCTATATGTACCTGACTTCCCTTGCGGACAAATATCTATACGATCCAAACTCGCCGATGCGTAATGAAGAATTGTATATATCCGTGCTGGATGCCATGCTAAAATCTTCCGTCATGGATGACACAGAGAAAATTCGTCCGAAAGCCCGGCGGGAACTGGCGCAGAAAAACCGTGTAGGTACAAAAGCGCTGGATTTTACCTATACGCTCGCCAATGGCCAGCAGGGCAACTTGTACAATATCAAAGCTCCTTACACATTGTTATTTATCAATAATCCCGGTTGCCACGCTTGCGGTGAAACGATAGAAGCGTTGAAACACAGTCCTTCCATTCACCAAGCCACTGCACAAAGCCGGATGAAAATTCTGTCCATTTATCCCGATGCGGATTTGGCGGAATGGCGAAGACATCTATCGGATTTTCCTGTGGAATGGATTAACGGTTATGACAAGAAACAGACAATCGAGCAAAACAATCTTTACGACTTAAAAGCCATCCCAACCCTGTATCTACTGGATAAGGATAAAACTGTATTGCTGAAAGACGTTACAACCAAAGAAATAGAGGAATACTTGCAGAATATTCAGTGAACAGTTTCGGCATAGCGAGTTTCAAGGAGATAAACGGGTTTTTCAGAGAGAACCTCGCCCTTTATAAAAAAGAATAATATTCTCCGTCATTCATTCAGAGCGCAGCGAAGAGTCTTTTCCCTATCACAAAGGAGTGGATTCTTCGCTGCGCTCTGAATGAATGACGGAGAACACGGTGTTTAATCCGTACATTATTCTATAATTTTTGCATCTTCGATGTCGTCATCATCGGCCTTACTGCCGGTAACCGGTGCTTTAGGACGGAGACGAGTGAACTTGAACCAGTTTATCAGTTCCGAAACCGCATAAACCAAACTGGTGATTCCGATAATAATAAACGCCGTAGAGCGTACTCCCGTAGGATTGAACAGGGCAATCAATCCGGCAAGCAATATCAGTACCGGAACAACGTAGAATCCGCCCGGCACAGGTGTCCATCTGCGGGCAGCCGAAAGCGAAGCTATCTGCTGCACACCGCCCATTACAAGGATAAAGCCCAGCACGAACGTCAGCAAATCGGCAAAAAAGCCCGGCATAATAACCAGCCACAATCCGAACAGCAAGCTGCCTATCCCCTCGATAGGAAAACGGCGGCGCACCTCGGCACTCTGAGCGTAATATCCTATAATACTGATGAGCGAAGGCACAAGGAAAATGACACCGATCGTTATCACAAAATAATCACCGGCCTGGTCGGGAAACATCACCAACACCAGGCCTATTACCAGCGCGCACACGGCGCGCAAGAATGAATAACTTAATCCTTTCATGAGTTTTTGATTTTTTGCGAAGATACATTATTTATCTGAACAACCCCGCATGATAATACCGAAAAATCAGTTCACATTGAGCCAGGCGTTCAAGTCTTCGGCTATAAAAAGCCAATATAGCAATAAGACAATGGCAATAATCGCGCCTACGGCAATCAAATGTTTTCGCTTCATAGTTTGTTCCTTTCTTTTTAATAGTAAATAATAGCTGTTATCCGCTATAAAGAACAAAATTTTAAGAAAAATGTTCTTATACGAAAAAAAAGTAAGATTTGTTTTGGCGATTAAAACAATGTGCTTATATTTGCCCCGGTTAAAATAAAAAAAGACAATGAAAACAATGTTCGTAAATACATATTGGTGGTGGCACCCGTTACAACTCCGGCAGTCGTAAGGGAGCAGTGCTCGTATGTATATATGTAATATATGATAGATATAAAAAGAGCCCTGTCGCACCAAGCGACGGGGCTTTTTTCGTTTAAGCGATGTACATCTCCCCCCTATCAAATCAATGGTAAAATGATAAATAATAAAAAAGACAATAATATGGCGAGTTTCTTAGTTGACAAAGAAGGCTATTACGGAGAATTCGGCGGGGCATACGTTCCCGAGATACTCCACAGATGTGTAGAGGAGTTGCAGAACACCTATCTCGACGTTCTGCAAAGTGAGGATTTCAAGCGGGAGTACGACCAGTTGCTGCGCGACTACGTAGGGCGTCCTTCTCCGCTGTATCAGGCCAAACGCCTGTCGGAGAAGTACGGTTGCAGGATTTATCTGAAACGGGAAGACCTGAACCACACCGGCGCGCACAAAATCAACAACACCATCGGCCAGATTTTGCTGGCGCGCCGCATGGGCAAGCACCGCATCATCGCCGAGACAGGAGCGGGACAGCACGGCGTCGCCACTGCCACCGTCTGCGCATTGATGAATATGGAGTGCATCGTATATATGGGCAAGACCGATGTGGAGCGTCAGCACATCAACGTAGAGAAAATGAAGATGCTGGGAGCAACCGTAGTCCCCGTAACCAGCGGCAACATGACCTTGAAAGACGCCACCAACGAGGCCATACGCGACTGGTGCTGCCACCCTGCCGACACCTATTACATCATCGGCTCCACCGTAGGCCCGCATCCCTATCCCGATATGGTGGCACGCCTGCAATCGGTTATCAGCGAAGAGATTAAGAAGCAGCTCATGGAAAAGGAAGGGCGCGATTGTCCGGACTATCTCATAGCCTGCGTAGGCGGCGGAAGCAATGCCGCCGGAACCATTTACCACTATGTCGACGACGAACGCGCGCAGATAGTTCTCGCCGAAGCCGGCGGTAAAGGAGTGGAAACGGGCATGACGGCCGCCACCATCGCCCTCGGCAAACTGGGCATCATTCATGGAGCGCGCACCTACGTCATCCAGAACGAGGACGGGCAGATTGAGGAACCTTACTCCATCTCCGCCGGACTGGATTATCCGGGCATAGGTCCCATGCACGCCAACCTTGCCGCACGGAAACGCGCCATCGTACTCTCCGTAAATGACGACGAGGCTATCCGCGCCGCTTACGAACTGACAAAGCTCGAAGGCATCATCCCCGCATTAGAAAGCGCCCACGCCCTCGGCGCCTTGGAGAAACTGAACTTCAAGCCCGACGATGTGGTGGTACTGACCGTTTCGGGACGGGGGGACAAGGATGTGGAAACGTATTTAAGTTATGAGTTATGAGTTATAAGTTATGAGGGTTTGTGATATAAACTGACTGTTACAACTTACTGTTACAACTTACTGCTACTACTTACTGTTACTACTTACTCAATAAAGGAAGCAATGAAACAATATAATTATCAAACGGTCAGCCGTACAGTGCTTGGCGACCTGCATACTCCCGTAAGCACTTATCTGAAAGTGCGCGACATCTTTCCTCAAAGCGCACTCATGGAGAGTTCCGACTATCATGGCAGCGAGAACAACCGTTCTTTCATCGGGCTTTGTCCGGTGGCAAGCGTCAGCATAGACCACGGAACCGCCGTATTCCGCCTGCCCGACGGCACACGCGAGGAACATCCCGTTACCGGAGAGTACCGTGCGGAGAATGCTCTGCGGGACTTTCTCAACCGCTTTCATGTGGAAGGCGAGTACAGCGACTATTGCGGGCTGTACGGCTACACCTCTTTCAACGCCGTACGCTATTTCGAGAACATCCCCGTAAAGGACAGCCGCGAAGCCACCAACGATGCGCCGGATATGCTATACATATTATACAAGTATCTCATCGTTTTCAACGACTTCAAGAACGAGATGCTGTTGCTGGAAATGCTGGCTCCCGGCGGGAAAAGCGAGCTGGACAAAGTACGGAAAGCCATTCACAACCGCAATTATACCGTTTACGACTTCCGTGCCGTAGGCGAAACGACCTCTCCGCTGACGGACGAGGAGCACAAAGCCAACATCCGCCAAGGAATAGCCCACTGCATGCGGGGTGATGTTTTCCAGATAGTCCTCTCCCGCCGCTTCGAGCAACGTTTCACAGGCGACGATTTCAAGCTCTATCGCGCTCTGCGCAGCATCAACCCCTCTCCCTACCTGTTTTACTTTGACTTCGGCGGTTTCCGTATCTTCGGCTCATCGCCCGAAACGCACTGCCGCATCGAAGGACGCCATGCCTATATAGACCCCATTGCCGGCACTACCAAGCGCACCGGCGACCCGGAGCAGGATGCCGTAAACGCCCGTTACCTGCACGACGACCCGAAAGAAAACGCGGAGCACGTGATGCTGGTAGACCTCGCCCGCAACGACCTCAGCCGCAACTGCCACGACGTGAAAGTGGATTTCTACAAGGAGATGCAATATTACAGCCACGTCATTCACCTCGTGAGCCGCGTCAGCGGTACGCTGAACAGCGAAGCCGATCCTATCAAGGCGTTCATCGACACCTTCCCCGCCGGAACATTGAGCGGTGCGCCGAAAGTACGCGCCATGCAGCTCATCAGCGAACTGGAACCGCATAATCGTGGCGCCTACGGCGGTTGCATCGGGTTCATCGGTCTGAACGGCAGTCTGAATCAGGCCATCACCATCCGTACATTCGTCAGCCGCAACGGGGTACTGTGGTTCCAGGCAGGCGGCGGCATCGTAGCCAAAAGCAATGACGAATACGAACTGCAAGAAGTGAACAACAAACTGGGAGCATTGAAGAAGGCGATTGTAATGGCGGAGAGAATGAAAGAAATGAAGAATGAGGATGAAGTATGAAGAATAAAGGATGAAGATTTTGAAAGATATGGAAATGAAAATAGTAATCATAGACAATTACGACTCTTTCACCTACAACCTTGCGCATCTGGTGAAAGAACTCGGAGCAACGGTGGATGTGTTGCGCAACGACCGATTCAAAATGGACGAACTGGAGAAATATGATAAGATTCTTCTTTCTCCCGGCCCCGGTGTGCCCGAAGAAGCGGGATTGTTGCCGGATGTCATACGTACCTATTCCGGAAAGAAACCGATATTGGGAGTGTGCCTGGGAGAGCAGGCTATCGGACAGGTATTCGGCGGGAGATTAGTCAATCTCAGCAAGGTGTTTCACGGCGTACAAACCGATATACGGCTGACAGAACCGGATTACATTTTCCGGGGACTGCCTGAGAAAATACCTGTGGGGCGCTACCATTCTTGGGTAGTGGATACGGAAGGACTGCCTGCAACGCTTGCCGTTACAGCCGTCAGTCCCGAAGGGCAGATTATGGCGTTGAAACACCGGAAGTACGACGTCCACGGCATTCAGTTTCATCCGGAATCCGTGTTGACGCCGGACGGAAAGCAGATTATGAAAAATTGGCTGGACGGTGACGGAAAGGACGGAATAAACGGCGCAGCTTATGAAGGTAAATGACACAGTTCACGAGGATGCAGCGCAGACCTCATAAGGTACAAGCGGCCTCATAAGCACAGGTGCACATTGCGTGAAAAACAAGCGCACACTGCATGAAAGCCAAGCAAGCACTTCGCAAGAACCGAGCAAGCACTTCGTAAGAACCGAGCAGGCACTTCGTGAGAGCCGACCGCCCACCTCATGAAAGCCGACCGCGCACCTCACAAGAGCCGGGCAGGCATTTCACGGAAGTGAAGCAAGCGCCTCACGAGAACAAAAAAGCGTTACTCGGAAACATATTCGATTACTGATATCAGCACTCATGCTTAGCCATACATCAACTATAAACTTTTTAATCACTGACTTAAACAGATGAAAACAATATTAACCCGCCTCTTCAATCACGAAGAGCTCACCGCAGAGGAGTCCAGACAAATCCTGCTCAACATCAGCCGGGGGATGTATCCCGAGGCGCAGATAGCAGCGTTACTCACTGTTTTTCAGATGCGCGGCATCACAGTAGACGAACTGACAGGCTTTCGCGAAGCACTTATGGAGACACGAGTCCCGATAGACTTCGCGCCCTATCGCCCCATTGACATCGTAGGTACGGGCGGTGACGGAAAGAACACGTTCAACATCTCCACCTGCGCCTGCTTCATTGTGGCGGGAGCGGGTTACAAAGTGGCCAAGCACGGCAATTACGGCGCTACTTCCGTCAGCGGGGCAAGCAACGTAATAGAGCAGCATGGCGTGCGCTTCACCAATAATCCCGACATCCTGAAGCGCAGCATGGAAGAATGCAACATTGCCTACCTGCACGCCCAACTGTTCAATCCGGCAATGAAAACCGTCGGTTCTGTGCGCAAAGCGTTGGGAGTACGGACGCTGTTCAACCTGCTGGGCCCGCTGGTGAATCCGTGCAAACCCGCTTATCAGCTGCTGGGTGTGGCAGACCTCTCGCAGATGCGTCTCTACACAAATGTTTTCTACAAGCTCGGTATCGACTTTGCCGTCGTCAACAGCCTGGACAATTACGATGAAATCTCGCTGACCGATGAATTCAAGGTAATGACACGCAATTATGAGCGTATCTATCGTCCGCAAGCTCTCGGTTTCAGCGCGGTACGTCCCGAAGAGCTTTCCGGCGGAGCATGTAAGGAAGACGCGGCACGCATCTTCGACAATGTCCTGAACAACCGTGCGGAAGCTGCCCAGACGCAATGTGTCATTGTCAATGCCGCCTTTGCCATTCAGGTCATGGAACCGGAAAAGGAGATTGAAGAATGCATCGCCATAGCCCGCGAATCACTGGAAAGCGGACTGGCGTTGAAGACATTGAAAAAGTTTATAGAAATAAGTAAAGGTTGAAAATCAAGTTATGCTATACTGTCATTCAGAGAGAAGCGAAGCATCTCTTCCCTTTGTGAATACAAGTCTTTATGTGAATGTCAAGAAGAGAGAAGATTCTTCGCTCTGAATGACAGATAGGATTAACCGATTATACGCATTTACTTAAACAGCGCCATATCACCCCCAACCCATAACTTATAACTCATAACTTATAACTCACCCCTCCCCTCCTATGGATATTCTATCTGAAATAACAGACCACAAACGAATCGAAGTGGAATTGCAGAAACAGGCTGTTTCACCCGAACAGTTGCGCGAGCAAGTGCGCGACCTAATGGAAAATTCCCCTGCCCCACGCCGCAGCATGAAACGTGCGCTGGCTTCCTCACCCGCGGGAATCATTGCCGAGTTCAAGCGGCGCTCGCCCTCGAAGGGCTGGATATACGAGACGGCCAAAGCCGACGAAATACCAGCCGCATACGAGGCGGCAGGCGCTTCCGCCATCTCCATCCTTACGGATGCGAAATTCTTCGGCGGTTCGTTGCGGGACATCCGTACGGCACGTCCGCTGGTCGACATTCCTATCTTGAGAAAAGACTTCATCATCGACGAATACCAACTGCTGCAAGCACGTATCGCAGGCGCGGACGCCGTATTGCTCATCGCCGCCTGTCTGACGCAGGAAGAATGCGCCGACCTCACCGCCCGGGCGCACGCCCTGGGACTGGAAGTGCTGCTCGAAATCCACAGCCCCCGCGAACTTGCTTATATAAGTAAGGATGTGGACATGGTAGGCATCAACAACCGTAACCTCGGCACATTCGTCACCGATGTGGAGAACTCGTTCCGCATAGCCGGACAGCTCCGGCAGACGATAGCCGATGCCCGTAACGTTCCCGACGCCCAAGACTCTTCCGATACCCCCCGAAACCTGCCGCTACTTGTTTCGGAAAGCGGTATTTCGCACCCCGAAACCATCTGCCGCCTGCGCACCGCCGGTTTCCGAGGCTTCCTTATCGGAGAAACCTTTATGAAAACCCCGCAGCCGGGAGACGCGCTGAAAGGCTTCATACAAGGCATCGAGGAAACCGAAGCACAGAAATCTTTGTGAGCAATGAATAATGAATCGTAAATATAGTAAACAGTAACTCCCATGGCTTCTCTTATTATCAAAGTATGTGGTATGACCGAAGCGGAAAACATCCGCAATGTAGAGCAACTGGACGTAGATATGATAGGTTTCATCTTCTACCCCAAGTCTCCCCGTTGCCTGTGCGAAATGCCGACATACCTGCCTGTGCACGCAAAGCGTGTCGGCGTCTTCGTAAACGAAAACAAGGACGATATCCTGATGTACACCGACCGTTTTGCGCTGGATTATATCCAGCTCCACGGCAACGAATCGCCCGAGTACTGCCGTTCTTTATGCAACAACGGCCTGCATCTCATCAAGGCTTTCTCCATCGCGCACCCCAAGGATTTGGCGGCCGTCTCCGCCTACAAGGGATTATGCGACTATTACCTGTTTGACACCAAAACGCCACAGTATGGCGGTTCCGGCAATCAGTTCGACTGGAACCTGCTGCTTCGATACACCGGAATGACACCCTTTCTGCTCAGCGGCGGCATCAACCCTTACAGCGTCAAAGCAATCAGGGAGTTCCATCACCCCAAACTGGCCGGCATCGACATCAACAGCCGCTTCGAAACGGCTCCGGGCAAAAAAGACGTGGAACGCATCGGAAAATTCCTTCAGGAAATAAGAGGCGGCGAACCTGCCGGCAAGTAGCACCGCTACCCGCCGATAACGTAACAGACAACAATAAATCCATAATAACGAACTCACTATGAACCGTATCAACCAACTTTTCCAGAACAGCCCCCAAAACCTGCTGTCTATCTACTTTTGTGCCGGCTGCCCCACGCTCGACGGCACAGCCGATGTTATCCGCACGCTCGAAAAGAACGGAGTGGATATGATAGAAATCGGCATCCCCTTCAGCGACCCCATGGCAGACGGTATCGTCATTCAGGATGCCGCCACCCGCGCCCTGCGCAACGGAATGTCTCTCCGCATCCTCTTTGACCAGCTGCGTGACATCCGCCGCGATGTCCGCATACCGCTGATATTGATGGGATATCTCAATCCTATCCTGCACTTCGGCTTTGAAGCCTTCTGCCGGAAATGTACGGAATGTGGCATCGACGGCGTCATCATCCCCGACCTGCCCTTCAGGGAATACGAGGCGAACTATAAGGCCGTCGCGCAAAAGTACGACATCCGCATCATCATGCTCATCACCCCCGAAACCAGCGAAAAGCGCGTCCGCGAGATAGATGCCCACACCGACGGATTCATTTATATGGTGTCGTCGGCAGCCACCACCGGCGCGCAAAAGGATTTCGACACCCGGAAACAAGCCTACTTCAAGAAGATTCAGGACATGAACCTGCGCAATCCGCGTATGGTAGGTTTCGGCATCAGCAATAAACAGACATTCGATGCCGCCTGCTCCCATTCGTCCGGAGCCATCATCGGAAGCCGCTTCGTCACTCTGCTCAACGAATATAAAGGAGATGCCGGAAAATCCGTCGCGCACCTGAAAGAGGACTTGGAGCAAGGATGATAAAAGGGTTATTACTTTATCATTACCACCTTATCACTTTTTTTCCTATCTTTGTGCCCGAAAAAGAAGAAAAACGAGATATTTATGAAAGCAGATTACCCTTCCGTTCTCTTAATTTACACAGGCGGAACTATCGGAATGATAGAAAACCCGGAAACCGGCGCACTGGAAAATTTCAATTTCGACCACCTGCTCAAGCATGTCCCCGAATTGAAACGCTTCAACTACCGTATCTCGTCCTATCAGTTCGACCCGCCCATCGACTCCTCTGATATGGAACCTTCTCTGTGGGCCAAGATTGTCGAAATCATAAATGATAACTACGATAACTTTGACGGCTTTGTCATCCTGCACGGCACCGACACGATGGCGTATACGGCATCGGCGCTCAGCTTCATGCTCGAAAACCTCGCGAAGCCGGTTATCCTTACCGGTTCGCAGCTGCCTATCGGAACCTTGCGCACGGACGGAAAGGAAAATCTGATTACTTCCATCGAAATAGCCGCCGCCAAGCATCCCGACGGCACCGCCATCGTTCCCGAAGTATGCATCTTCTTCGAGAACGAACTGATGCGGGGCAACCGGACAACCAAAATCAATGCCGAAAATTTCAACGCTTTCCGCTCCTTCAACTATCCCGCCCTGGCAAAAGCAGGCATCCATATCCGCTACAACGAGCACAGCATCCGTCGCCCCGACCCTGCACGGCCGATGAAACCGCATTATCTCTTCGACACCAACGTCGTAGTCCTCACCCTGTTTCCGGGCATTCAGGAAAGCATCATCAATTCCGTACTGCACGTTCCGGGGTTGAAAGCGGTGGTTCTCAAGACATTCGGTTCCGGCAACGCTCCCCAAAAGGAGTGGTTCATCCGGCAACTAAAGGATGCCACAGAGCGCGGCATCGTCATCGTCAACATCACCCAGTGCCAAAGCGGCGGCGTAGAGATGGGGCGTTACGAAACCGGCCTGCATCTTCTTCAAGCCGGCGTTATCAGCGGCTACGACAGTACGCCCGAGTGCGCCGTTACAAAGCTCATGTTCCTGCTCGGACACGGGCTGGACCAGACAGAAATTCGTCACCGGATGAATTCGGATTTAGCAGGGGAAATTACAAAAGAGTAATTTCCTCTTTTTTTCTTCTCCCCCCTTCTGACTTTTTCCCTCACCCGCTCTGGATAGTATTTACAAGTTTTCAAGACCGGCAAATGGCCGGATTTAACAAAATATCCACCCTATTTTATCAAAAAAGACAATATTTACAACTAATAATCCGAATAATATGGCTATTTTTGCGGCGTAAACGAACTGAAAGTTGATTATTTTACTCAAGAAGCAAACAAAACATCAGAAATTTTTATAGATTGGCTTATGAAATTATTCTACCGTTTTTCAGTTATGGCAGCCATAGCCGGAACTTTGGCGTTTGCCGGTTGCACGGATGATGTGTACGATCCTGAAAGGGGGATTCAGACGGAACCGAAAGAAAATCCGTTAGGAGAAGATTTCGCCGCCCCTGACGGTTTTAACTGGTCTATGATTAACACCGTAAATCTGAACGTCGAGGTAAACGACGAGTTTGACGGTCGATACAAGTACCTTATCGAAGTATTCACCGCCAACCCGATATCCGATGTAAGCGCCGCGCCTATCGCAGTGGGTACCGCCGATAAGGACGGAAACTACAACGCGGAAATCAACGTCTCCAAAGCAACCGCGAGACTGTTCATCCGTCAGACCGACCCAAAGCAGCGCAAGGAAGTCTACGAATACGACATTCCCGAAAACGGCGGAGCATTGGAGTGTAAGTTATACAGCGTTTCAACCGGCACAAAAACAAGAGCGGCAAGCAGAGTTACAGCCAATTCCAACCCGGCAGCCGAAGCAGCCCGAGCAGCCGGCATAACGGAAATCGCCGATAAGGAATATAAAGAAGCGGAAGTCATCCCCGCCGTCCCGGGCACATCGGACGGCTATATCTCCGACAATCCTTGGGATGAAGGCGTACTGGCCGACGGCGCCGAGTATATTATAGGAAAGGAATACACTTCAGCTTCTCCCTACCTTGTGCAGCTAAGAACAAACAGAGGCAGGGCAACCGTATTCGTACAAGGTGTTTGGAAACTAAGCGATAATCATTCAAACCTCGATATATACGTAATGAACGGCGGTAAAATCATCGCCAACGCCCTTACCGTCGGCAACAACAATACCCTCACCCTGCAAAGCGGCGGCAGCCTCGAATGTACCTCTCTCAAATTAGGATGCCCCACCAAGAATTTCGGAAGCATCAAGGTCGGCAAAGAGCTGAGCATGAATCTCGGAAGCCGCCCGGAATTATTTAACGCGGGGAACATCGAAGCAGACGATGAAATCACTATCAACGGCAGCAACGTCATCAATCACGGCACATTAAGCGCCCATGAATTCAACTTCGTAAATGCCCGGATACTGAACAAGGCGGATTTAACCAGCGCCACCGATATAGACCTCAACGGCAGTCAGCTATTCAATTACGGCAATATCAGCTTCGACGAAGCGGACGGTGAAATAGAAACCAACAACTCCACCGCAACCGCCATCGTCAACCACAATGAAGCCCGCATCAGCGGTCATGAAATAGAAGGCGGCCTGTCCGTCTACAACGACGGTTTCATCGAAACATCCAAATTCACGAACTCGTCATCCGATGTTCTATACAACAGTTGCACCGTCATCGTCAAAAAGGAATTCAAGTTCAGAAACGTGACATTAAACAAAGGCTCCATCACTGCCGGCCGTGCTGACGAAACCGACACCGAATGGCTGCCCGTACCCGAAATAGAAACCCTGAGCAATGCCAGGTTCACGCTGACAGACGGCTCCATGATTAAAGCCAAAGAGTTCAGAGTAAAACGCGGCGACGTCATTTTCCGGGCGGTGAACGTCACCAACGACGACAAGTCGATGATTAAGGCCGGAACAATTAAATTCGAGCAACCCTCTACCGTCCAATTGTTAAGCAACAATCTGGTCATAGAAGGAAAGATAGAAGGCCCCGACCGGTATCGCCCGTTTAAAAAGAACGAAAGCGTCAATACCGGTTATGACGAATCCAAATACACCATCGAGACTTGCGGCGGCATCTACGACGAAGGCAACAAAGGCGAAGAAGAGAAAAACCCCGACTTCCCCATCGAAATCGAAGACAGCGACGTATACACTTTCGCCTTCGAGGACAACTGGCCTGTATACGGTGACTTTGACATGAACGACCTCGTAATCGTAATGTCCAGAAAAGAGCTGCAAGTAGACAAAAACGGCATCGTGACCCGCCTCAGAATGACCCTCGAATTACGCGCGACAGGCGCCACCAAGACATTGGGAGCAGGCATCCGCTTCACCAAATTCCCCCGAAACATGAAGCCCGATAAATTCAGAATCGGCGGTGAGGACGTATCATTCGAGGAGCGGCAAAGCATCCCCACCTATATCCTCTTCGGTGACGCGCGCACCGAATTGTGGGGCGGCCGATACACCGACACGGAGAAACGCATCAACACCATTGTCGGCGGCCCATTCAAAAAGGACACCAAGGAATACAACATTATCATGGAAATTCCCGCCTCTGCCAACGTGAAACCGGAAGACCTGAATATCAACCACATCGATATCTTTGCCATCACAGCTCCCGCCACAGCCAAAGGAAAGCGCACGGAAGTGCACATAGCGGGCTTCGCTCCGACCGACTTGGGCGGCACTCATTACTTCAACAGCGGTAACGACGGCTCATCCGCCGCCGAAAACAGGTACTATCTCAGCCAAGAGAACCTTGCCTGGGCGGTCGTGATTCCCCAAGAGTTCGCATGGCCTGCGGAGAACAAGAAAGTCACGATGGTATACGATAAGTTCCGGTCGTGGATTACCACCGGCGGACAACAAGACAACGACTGGTACCGATCGCACAACCAAGACGTATATCCTATTGAAAATCTGACTCCGCTCAATAAAGACTAAAGTACACCGATATACACATTCTCACGTTTTTTCTCACTTCGTCGTTAAAGTAGGTTAACAAGTCTTCATTGTTATTAGCAGTCGGACGAGTTTAATAAAAAATAATAGTTACTTTTGTTATTGCATAGCAAACAAACAAAGCAACAGCGCTATAATAAACAGAGCAATGAAAAAAATCTTATTGGTTGATGACAAAGCCACCATAGGCCGCGTACTCAAGATCTATTTAGGGACAGAATACGACCTGGAATATTTTGAAAACCCCTTAAAGGCCCTTGAGTGGCTTAACGAAGGCAATATTCCCGACCTTATCATCTCCGACATCCACATGCCCCATATGCGTGGCAACGAATTCCTGTACTATCTGAAAGGAAACGAGCTGTTCAGGCACATCCCCGTAGTAATGCTCTCCAGTGAGGAAAGCACCGTCGAGCGCATCCAGTTGCTCGAAGCCGGGGCGGCGGATTACATACTCAAGCCATTCAACCCGCTGGAACTCAGGGCACGCATCAAGAAATACATCTAAAAAAGCAGCAAGGAAGATATGTTATATTATATCTACATAGGAAACGGCCAAACCGCCATCGACCATCTGAGCAAGGTTACGGATGGCATGTTCGTTACTGTTTCCTGCGCCGATAAAGCGGCCGTCATCATAGACGGCATCCGCGAACGGTATAACACATCCATCCTTTACGAGCAAACCGACCCCGAAAAGGACTGCCTCGACATCGCCTGCCTTCACAAGAGATTTCCACGCGTCTACATCACCCTTATCACCGAAGGATTGCAGGCAGAAGAGCGCAAGGCCTATCTGCTGGCAGGCGTCAGCAACACACTGCCGCCGCAGGCCGACGCAGAGAGCATCCGCAGCATGACCCGGTTCCTGCAGATACGCCAAAAGCATAAAATGCAGGAATTCAGCCGTACCCACCGGAAGATGCTCAACACGTTTCACCTGCCCGCATGGAAACGCGCGTTCGACGTATTATTCGCCGCATGCGCATTGGTACTCCTTTCTCCGCTGCTCATCGGCACAGCCGTCGCCATCCGTCTAGAGAGCAAAGGCAAGGTCATTTACAAGTCGCAACGTGTAGGCAGTAATTACCGGATATTCAACTTCCTGAAATTCCGTTCCATGTACACCGATGCGGACAAACGGCTGAAAGAGCTCAACGCCCTCAACCAGTACAAGCTGGAAGAAGAAATAGCGGACTGCACTCCCGACATCCGTTTCGACGAGCTTACAGGCTCCCCCGACGAAGAAGCCGACCTGCTGATTTCGGACGATTTCATCATACCGGAGAAAGATTTTTTGAAACAAAAAGCCCAATCCAAAGAAAGCCCGTTTGTCAAGATAGAGAACGACCCGCGCGTCACACGCATCGGCCGTTTCATCCGCAAATACAGCATCGACGAGCTTCCACAGCTATTCAACGTTCTAAAGGGCGACATGAGCATCGTAGGCAACCGCCCTCTCCCGCTCTACGAAGCCGAGCTGCTGACCAGCGACGCATACATAGACCGCTTCATGGCGCCTTCCGGACTGACCGGGCTTTGGCAAGTGAAAAAACGCGGCGGAGCCGGCAAGATGTCGGCGGAAGAACGGAAACAGCTCGATATCAAATACGCGCAGGAATTCAGTTTCCTGCTGGACATGAAGATACTTCTCAGGACGTTCACCGCTTTTGTACAGAAAGAAAACGTGTAATCATTAAAACCAAAAACAAGACAGACGAATGATAAAAGCCCGTACATATACCTTATTATATCTCTGTGCAGTTACACTTATTCTGTTTCTGTCACCCCTGCCTGCCGGCGCCCAGAAAGACATGACGCGTGAAGAGCGAATCAAAATCCTGGAAGCGTTGAAAGAGAGCGACGCCATTCTGGAAAAGAGCATCTCGGGAGACAACCTGCCGGAGACGCGGCACTACATAGAAGGCTTCGAGCTGCCGCCCCTTTCCGTATTCATGGATGCCGTGATAGAAAACGCCACCGTAAAACGGGCGCAGTCCCAGGTAGAGCAGGTAAAGAACCAGTACCGCATAGAAAAAAGGAACTGGTGGAACTACTTCCGGCTGAACGGGAACTACGCCTACGGGCGTTACAACGTGCTGAACGACAACAGCGACTCCTTCACCGACTGGTATCAGTCCACCACAGCCAGCTCCCGCCACACCTTCAACGTAGGCGCCAGCTTCAGCGTAGGCCTCGGCGATTTGTTCAACCGCCCGCTCCGGCTGAAAAACTATCGTTACAACATCGAACAACTCCAATACACGCAGGAAGAAGTGATGGAAGAACGGCGGCTCAAAGTGCTGGAAGCCTATAACAATGTGACGGCGCAACTGGCAACCATCAAAGCCAAAGCGGAGAATGCCGCCCTCTACAACGCCCAGATGAAAATCTCGGAGAACAATTTCATACAAGGCAAAATAGACATCATCTCGCTGTCATTGGAGCGCGCGCGCCGTTCCGGGGCGGTGACTTCCTATGCCGAGGCGCGCGTCTCGCTGCATAACGCCATCATTTTACTCGAGATGCTGACCAACGTAAAAATAATCAAAGGGAAATAAAGTCTTATGGATATAGTACAGTTTATAGCCCAATTCTTTTACCGCATCCGTTACTGGCTGTTGTGGGGCGGATTCATCGTCACCGTGCTGGTGGCGTACTTCACCCAGTTCCTGCCATTCAGCTATACTGTAAACAGCAATATCTACGCCGGCGTCACCAACGTCACCAACATCGACGGCAGCAAGGTCGAGAACATCAGCAGTACGTTCGACAATCTCATCAACATCGCCAAGTCCAAAAGCACCCTGGAGCAAGTCTCGCTCCGCCTGCTGGCCACCAACCTTGTGTATGGCGAGGAGTGGCAAGACAATATGTACATCCAGGCAAAGCACTACCGCCAACTCCTGCAAAGAACTCCCAAAGAAGTGCTGGCTCTGGTAGACCGTTCCTCGTTGGAGAAGACCGTCGGGAACCTGCAAAAATACCGTCAGGAAAGCGCCGCGAACTTCGTATATTCCATGTTCAGCCGTCCCACGGAGTTTTACGGCTTCGAGGCGCTCGACCAAATCATCGTAAAGCGTCTGGGCACGAGCGACCTGATAAGCTTCACCTACACAAGTCCCGACCCGGGCATCACCCAAAACACCATCCGGATTTTAGAGGACGAGCTTATCAAGGCATACGAAATACTCCGTTTCAGCGCCACCAACAGCGCCATCGCTTACTTTGAGGAGCAAGTGAGGCTCGCCAAAATCAACCTCAACAAAGAAGAAGACAACCTGATGCGCTATAACGTAGAACATTCGGTAATCAACTACGACAACCAGAGCAAGGAGCTAGCCATCACCAAATACGACCTGGACGACCGCGAGGAACTCGCCCTGCGCACCTACCAGAGCGCTGTGGCGCTCCGCCGGATGCTGGAAGACAAAATGGACATCCGCGCCAAGATAATCCGCGACAACACCAAGCTGCTCAAAGAGCTTGAGAAAGTAACGGAACTGAACCAGAACATTCTGGAGCAGGAAATCTTCTCGACGGACACGGAGCTGAAAGACAACAGGCAGTTGCAGCAAAACAAAACCGATTTACGGAACTCCGAAGACAGAATCAGCCATATTTCCGACAACCTCAACGAATACAATTTCACCAAAGAAGGGGTCGGCATCGATAATATGGTAACGGAATGGCTGGTGGCGTGCATCAACGAGGCCAAGGCGCAGGCCGAGCTGAAAGTCCTTCGCGAGCGCCGGAACGACATCCTGAACCAATACCGGGAATTCGCCCCCGTGGGCACGCAGGTCAACCGCAAGGAGCGCGCCATCGGCATAGCCGAGGACACCTACCGCGAACAGCTCCGCGGCCTGTCCGAAGCGCGGCTCCGCCTGCAAAACATCAAAATGACCACCGCCAACCTGCAAATCATCGCCCCGCCCGAGTTCCCGCTCACCGACAACGGGCGCAAGCGCATGCTCTACATCGTGGCAGCCCTGATAGGCAGTTTGATATTCATCACTTTCTACTTCCTCATCATCGAGCTAATAGACCGTACGCTCCGTGACGCCGAACGCAGCCACCGCCTTAGCGGCCTGCCCGTCATCGCCGCGTTCAACGGTATCAGCAACCTGAAATTCCGGGGATTCCTGAAAGTATGCAACCGCCGTGCCGCCGCCTACTCCTGCCACCGGCTCAACAAATACCTGGCAACAGGCCGTCCCACCGTCATCAACCTGCTCAGCATGGAAGAACGGGAAGGCAAGAGCTTCCTGGCCAAATACTTTGCCGACCATTGGGCGTCCGAGGGGCTCCGCACCCGTATCGTAAGGCACGGCGTCGATTTTGAAACCAACGACAAGAAATACATCCGGGCGCAGCGGCTATCCGACTTCTGGGAGTTGAACTCCGCCGAGCAGATACCCGATATCATCCTCGTGGAATACCCGTCCGTAAGCAGCTCCAGCCTGCCTCTGGCCGTGCTGAAACAGGCCGATTTCAACCTGCTCATAGCCAATGCCTGCCGTTTGTGGGGTAAGAACGACGACATCAACCTGAAATCCATCAAAGAAATGCTGGGTGACACCCCATTATCGCTTTACCTCAACAATGCCGACCGTGAAGTCGTGGAATCATTCACCGGCGAATTACCGCCCAAGACACCACTCCACAGCTTCGTCAGCCGATTGTCGCAACTGGGACTGACCGCCAAAAAAGCCGCCGTAAAATGAGCATCAAGCGAAGTTACATATCATCTCCCACCCTCACCTTTGCCATACTCTGCATCGGGTTAGGCTGCATCGTGGCGGCCACCCTGCGGCAAAATCTGGCGATAGCGGCACTGGTGGCCGTGCTGCCCGCCCTCTTATGCATCCTGATTTTGCATCTCCGCAAGCCGGAACGCTTCATCTTCCTGCTGTTCATCTTCAATTACTTCTTCACCCCGCTGGCCCGTTACAGCCGGCAGGACGGACTCAGCGTACTGTCGGACGTCATCTGGTGGAGCGTACTGCTTATCATCATCATCCAGACCGCGCTGCGCTACCGTTTCCCCTGGAAGCAGGCCGCCAACATCCTCACCATAGGGGGCGCGGCGCTGGCGGTATACTGCCTGATGGAAGTCGTCAACCCCACCGCGTCCCTGGAAGCGTGGATTTATTCCAGAGGATTCATTTACAACACGTTCCTCGTCTCCTTAATCACGGTGCTGCTGGCAACGTCCTACAAGCAAATCGGCCGGCTGATGTTCCTGTTCTCCCTACTGACGCTCATCGCCATACTGAAAGGCTTCTGGCAGAAATTCATCGGGTTCGACGCCATCGAGTACGATGTCCTGATGGAAAGCGGCATGTACAAGACGCACCTGCTGCCCCAAATCACCCGCTATTTCTCTATTTTCACCGATGCGGGCAATTACGGTTCCAACATGGGATTCACCTGCGTACTGTTCGGCATCACCGGCCTGTTCAGCAAGAAACCCGGCCTGAAAACATATTACCTCTGCGTCTCCGCGCTTTCACTGTACTCCATGTTCACTACGGGCACCCGGGGAGCCATCGTGGTGCCTCTGGGCGGCCTGCTGCTCTTCGCGCTTATCAGTAAAAACATCAGGCTGATGAGCGCCGCCACGGTGGGGGGAATATGCATCTACGTCTTCTTCGCGTTTACATACGCGGGCGAGAGCAACTACATGATACGGCGTATGCGCACGGCGTTCCGTCCGAATAAAGACGCGTCCTATCTGGTAAGAAAACAAAACAGGCAAAAGCTGGCGGAATACCTCAGGGACAAGCCCTTCGGCGAAGGTCTCGGCCTGGGCGGCGTGGAAGCCCGGAGATTCGGCAACAGACTGACCACCACCATCCCCAACGACTCCACCTACGTCAAGATATGGACGGAAACGGGCATCGTAGGCATCATCCTCTACCTGCTGATTTACGCGGGCAGCCTGCTGTGGGGATGCTACTACATCATGTTCAAGGTGAGGAACGACGAGCTGCGCCACCTGCTCACCGCGCTTGCCTGCGGCGTATTCGGCATGATGCTCAGCGCATACGGGAACGCGTTTTTCACCCAGTTCCCCACCGGTATCATGATGATTATGTTCCTGGGCATACTGATGAACGGGAAATATATAGACGAACGTCTGACGATTGAAAAACAACAAGCATTATTAACCGCAACTAAAAAAGATTCGACGCTATGATGTCCGATATTTTTAACATATTCAGTATAGACTGGTGGATGGATGAGAACAACAACGCGTTACAAATGACAGATTCCGTCCTGTTCCTGCTGCTGGCCATTCCGGTGGCCTACCTGCTTCTTTGCGCGCTCTTCTCGCTCGGAAAGTACAGGAACCCCTACCCGGCGGCAGCCGTACAGCACCGTTTCCTGGTGCTTTTCACGGTGTTGCGCAACGGAAAAGAGGTGATTGAATCCATCAACCGCTTTCTGGACACCCAGCAATACCCGCGCGACAAGTACGACGTGGCCGTAGCGGCCACCCAACTGCCCGAAGAAGACCTTATCACCCTGCTGCAAATGCCCGTAAACATCGTAGTGCCCGACAAGGAGTACTGCACCAAGGTCTACGCCATCCAGCAGGTGATGGAACGCTATGCTCCCGACGAATACGACATGATTGTGCTCTTCAATTCCGACAACCACATCGTGCCGAACGCCCTCAGCCTGTTCAACGACGCCTACTACTCCGGCTGCGACTCCATCCAGGCGCACCGCATGGCGGAGAACCTGAACACCAGCATCGCCGTCCTCAATGCCACCAGCGAGGAAATCAACAACAATCTTTTCCGTCTGGCGCACACCCGCATGGGCTTTTCCTCGGCTCTCATCGGTTCGGCCATGGCGTTCGATTTCGCCATGTTCCACGAACGCGCTCCCAAGTTGAAAGGCTCCGACATAAGCAAGGCGATGGAAACCGCCCTGCTGGAGCAGAACATCTACACCGAATACCTGGCGGAAGTGGTGTGTTACAGCAAGAAAGAGGACAATGCCGACGGCTACCAGACACAGCGCATCAGCTGGATACGCGCGCAGTACACCAGCACATTCTTCGCGCTGAGGTATCTCCCGCTGGTGCTGCTGAAAGGCGAATGGGACTACGCCCTCAAACTGTTCCAGTGGCTGATGCCTTCCCGTTTCCTGCTTATCGCGCTGGTGCTGCTGTGCACCGCGGGCGTCACCCTGCTGGACTGGACGCTGGCTCCCAAGTGGTACGTGCTGTTTGCCGCGCTTATCCTCGCTTTCCTCATGGCGCTGCCCGAAGGAGAGGCCAGCCGCCGTCTCCGCAAGGCCATCTGGGCGCTCCCGGTGCTTATGTTCACAGCCGTATTCAGTCATATCAAACGGTTCTTCCATAAAAAGAGATAAGGAGCGCACAACATGAAGATAGCCATAGAAGCCCAACGGATTTTCCGTCCCGACAAGCACGGCATGGATTTCGTAGCGCTGGAGACCATCCGCGAATTGCAGAAGCGGAACGACGGCAACGAATATTACATCATCGTCGCTCCGGGCGCCGACCGTTGCCTGGAAGAATCCGCCAACCTCTCCATCGTGGAAGTGGCGTGCCCCACCTACCCGCTTTGGGAGCAGACAGCTCTGCCGCTGGCGGTGAAACGCCTGGGCGCCGACCTGCTGCACTGCACGTCCAATACAGCCCCGCTATACTGTCCGGTTCCGCTGGTGCTGACACTTCACGACATCATCTATCTGGAGCCCCGCCTGCACCGCAGCCCCTCGCTCTATCAGGAAATGGGGTGGCACTACCGCCGCCTCACCGTGCCCCGGATTCTGAAGAAATGCCGGAAAATCATCACCGTCTCGCACTTTGAGCGCAACCGCATCCGCGAAGCCCTGAACATCCCCGCAGACCGCATCACGACCATCTACAACGGCTGCAACAAGCATTTCCGCCCGATGGACGACATAGACATGCAGGTAGTAAACCGCTATATCCCCCAAAAAGACTTCCTGTTCTTCCTGGGCAACACAGACCCCAAGAAGAACGCCGCGCGGGTGCTGAAAGCCTACCGCCTCTATCTGGAACAGTCGTCCGTAAAGCGTCCGCTGCTCATCGCCGACCTCACAGAAAGCCGCATAGACAGCCTGCTTCAGCAGGAAGGCATCGGCAACGCCCTGAAACAGCACCTCTACTATCCGGGCTACATCCGCAACGCCGACCTCGCCACGCTGTATAACGCCGCGTTCGCCTTCCTCTACCCCTCGCTGCGCGAGAGTTTCGGCATCCCGCTGGTGGAAGCCATGGCCTGCGGCACTCCCGTCATTACGGGAAACACCTCTTCCATGCCCGAAGTGGGCGGCCCCGGCATACTGGCCATAGACCCCTGCCGGCCGGAAGAGATAGCCCGCGCGGTGCTGCGTCTCGAAAACGAGGACACGCTCTACCGGCGGCAGCGGGAATACGGACTGCTGCGCGCCCGGCAATTCTCGTGGGAAAAGACGGCCGACGAGCTGATTCAAGTATATCGTTCCCTATTCAAATAACCGCCGCCCCATGAAAATCCTTTTCCTCGTCTTCTACGGATTCCAAGAGTACAACGGTATCAGCAAGAAAATCGGCTACCAGGCGGACGCCCTCAGGCAATGCGGGGCGGATGTCCGCGTCTGCCGCTACGAGGTCGCCGGCGACGGCAGCCGTAAGTGGATGACAGACGAAGAAGTGCTCGCCGATTTGGGCAAGGGAATACCCGCCAAGCTCAAAAAGCGGCTGTCGTTCGCCCCCATCCTGCGATACGTCCGCCGGGAAGGCATCCGGTGCGTCTATATCCGTTCCTACCACAACGCCAACCCCTTCACCATACACTTCGTGAGGACGCTGAAAAAGCAAGGCGTCGGCGTACTGCTGGAGATACCCACATACCCCTACGACCACGAATACGCTTCCGTCAGGGAGAAAGCGCAACTGTATACGGACAAACTGTTCCGCCGCGCCTTCTGCAAGTACGTCGATTTCATCGTCACCTTCTCCGACGACGAGCGCATATTCGGCCGCCCCACCATCCGCATATCCAACGGAATAGATTTCGACCGCATCCCCCTGCGCTCCCCCCGGCACGGCACAGCCGGAGAGCTGAACCTGATAGGAGTTGCCGAAATCCACTTCTGGCACGGCTTCGACCGCCTGCTGAAAGGTCTGGGAGAGTATTACAGCGGCCATCCCGAATATAAAGTCCGCTTCCACCTGGTAGGCAAACCGAGCGGCAGGCGCGAAGCGGAAGAAATCGCGGCGCCCATCCGCCGCTACCGCCTGCAACCGTTCGTCACCCTGTACGGAGCAAAGCACGGCGAGGAGCTGGACGCGCTTTTCAACCGGGCGGACTTCGCCGTAGGCAGCCTGGCACGGCATCGCAGCGGCATATACAACATCAAGACGCTGAAAAACAGGGAATACGCGGCGCGCGGATTCGGTTTCGTCTACTCCGAGACGGACGACGACTTCGACCGCATGCCCTACACGTTCAAAGTCCCCGCCGACGACAGCCCCGTCAGCATCCCCGCCCTGATAGAGTTTTACCAAAGCATGACCGTGACGCCGCCGGAAATAAGAGATTCCATCCGCCACCTCTCCTGGCGGGAACAGATGAAGAAAGTATATGAACATATCGTACGAATGAAAAAATAGAACGCCATGCCCGAAGTCTCCGTCATCATCCCCATATACAACACCGCCGCCTACCTGCGCAAGGCGCTGGACAGCATTTGCGACCAGACCCTGAAAGAGCTGGAGATAATCCTCATTGACGACGGCTCCACCGACGGAAGCCGCGGCATCATCGAAGAATACGCGGAACGCGACGTGCGGATACGGTGGCACGCGCAGCCCAACCAAGGTCAGGGAGTGGCGCGCAACACCGCCCTGGCGCTTGCCACGGGCAGGTATATATACTTCATGGACAGCGACGACCTGTTGGGCAGGGACGCCCTGCGGCACTGCCACGAAGAGTGCGAGCGGCACAAGCTGGACTTCGCTTTCTTCGATGCCGAAACCATCCTGGAAGACCGCCACACGCCGAACCTCTACGATTACCGCAGAAAAGGCATCGTGGATGAAAACAAGCTGTGGAACGGCATCGAGCTGTTGGACTTCGAGATAAATCACCGCAAGCTGCTTATCTCGCCGTGCCTGTTCTTCACAAGACGCTCCTTTCTGGAACGATGCTTCAAGGGATTCCCCTCAGGAATTATCCACGAAGACCATGCCTTCGCGATGGATGTGCTGCTGAACGCCCGTCGGGCGCGCTATATAGCGCAACCCTACTTCAAGCGCAGGGTGCGGGGCAGCTCCACCATGACCGGCCGCTTCGGAATGCGCAACATCGAGGGATACACCGCCGTATGCACCCGGATGCGCGCGCTCGGAGAGGAACGCCCCGAATGGAAAGCGGTTATCGGCAAATACCTGTCCTACACCCTGAACGATGTAATCTGGGCGGGACACCGGATGTCGCTGCTCGAAAAAGTGGAAACCGCCTGCCGCTTCAGACGCCTGCGGCTCGGAAAGTACGTCAGTTTCAGGAACTGGGCTGTGTTCTGGCTGAAAAAGAAATAGGAAAAGACCATGAAAGCGCTTGTCTCCATCATCACCGTCAACTACAACGGGCTGCGCGACACCTGCGAAATGATAGACTCCTTCCGCAGCCGCGAAACCTATCCGCGATACGAAATCATCGTTGTGGACAACGGCTCGCGCCTGCCCGAGGCGGAAGAGATACAGGAA
Source organism: Bacteroides sp. 44_46 (assembly GCF_001915465.1). Lineage (NCBI taxonomy): Bacteria > Pseudomonadati > Bacteroidota > Bacteroidia > Bacteroidales > Bacteroidaceae > Bacteroides > Bacteroides sp. 44_46. The sequence goes on from NZ_MNQO01000017.1 coordinate 24,916, forward strand.
CGATACAGGGACAACCCCGTGCCGGGCGGTTCCTTATCAGGCAGCCCCGTCTCCTTTCCCCCCGTCAAAGTGGTGCGGAACATCAACAACGGCTTTGCCGGCGGCAACAATGCCGGACTGAAAGCGGCCGAAGGCGATTACCTCTTTTTCATCAACAACGACACCCTCATCAAAGAGCCGGTACTGGATGCGCTGGTGCGGCGCATAGAGAGCGATTCGCCACGCAACGGCGGCGTGTCGCCCATGCTGAAGTTCGCCGCCCGCCCGGACACCCTGCAATACGCGGGCTTCACCCCCCTGAGCCCCGTCACCCTGCGCAACGCGGCCATAGGCTTTATGCAGCAAGACAGCCCCCGCTTCCGCATCCCCCGCGAAACCGCCTCGCTGCATGGAGCCGCCATGATGGTAAGCCGGCGGGCGTTACAGGACGCAGGCACCATGAGCGAGGTCTATTTCCTGTTTTACGAGGAGCTGGACTGGTCGGCACAGCTCCGGAAAGCCGGCTACCGCCTGTGGTACGAGCCCGCCGCCGTGGTCTACCACAAGGAAGGCATGACGGCGAGGCGGGGCAGCCCGACACGCGAATTCTACCTGTCGCGCGCACGCATGCTGTTCGCCCGCCGCAACCTGCGGGGCATCGGCAAATACCTGTCGTGCGCCTACCTCTGCATCCTCGCCGCCCCCAAAAAGGCGGCCGTGTACCTGCTGCACGGACAGGTCGCGCTGGCCAAAGCCACGATATGCGGCACCTGCGAAGGGATATATAAAAATATCCGAACCGCCTGACATTCCGAAAGAAGTGCTACCTTTGCAGGCGTTAATTTTTTAGTATTTGAGTATGAAAAAATTTTTAAGGTAACCATAACGCTGAACAACAAAGCGTTTTGGGTATTCGAGGGAGAAACCAAGTACACGATGAAAGAGCTGGTTATCGCCGAAATCATCAAGCTGATAATCTTCCGGACATTCAGGTCGGACACGAAAGCCAGTTACAGGGCAAGCGCCGAACTGATTCCCGCCGGACACCGCATCGAAGTCGTGAAACAAGTAAGGGAAAAGGAGAAAGAGTAGAAAAATCCCGGAATTATACATCTTTTAACCTACTCACGGTTTCCAAGCATTTTCAAACCGTATTACACTGCAACACAACAGCATGAGCGTATATAGACCGTAGTAAATCAGGCTATATACGCTATTTTTTATGCCTACCTTCGTGCCGATAATACAAGCGTACGAATAAATAAAATTGATACATGAAACGCAATTTCTACTTACAACATCCCATCATGGCGATGAATGATCCCCGAATGAAAAAACTCATAGACAAGGAAAGGTTGAAAGGCTCCGGAGCCTATTGGTTCATCATCGAAAAACTGGCGTTGCTGCCCGAACCGCGCGCGCAACTGGAATATCTGCAACCGTTCTGCGTAGGCCGGAAAATCCCCCTGTCGTACTTGCAGAAAATCATCCGCGAATACGACCTTTTCATCTTCGACGAGGACAACTATTTCACGCCCGCCGAACTGAATCCCGCCAAGAAAAAGGACGAAAAAAGTGTCGAAAATGTTTCGGGAACTGACGTTTCAGTGTCCGAAAACAACCGAAAAGTGCAAAAATCGTCTCGGAAGAAAGCGGAAAAAGAGAGTTTGAAAGTCGGTAACAGCCTAAACGGCAGCCTGTTGCCAAAAGATACTCCCGCAATCGGTAAAGAGAATATAAAAGATATAAAAACAACAGCAACAACAGAAGAAAAAGAAGAGACCGCCGCCGATGCCGCTACTCTTCCTTCGGTTTGTTCGTCCGGCAGCACACCCCCGCCGCCGCCACCCGTCACGGTAACCGTCTGCGACGAATGGGACGAGCCGCGCCGGCCGCAGCACCCCATCCGCCCCTGGCGTGAACTGGTGGACGAACTGGGACGCAACCGTCTGTGGATGGAAATGGCCTGCATGAGAAGCGGCTACGGAGCCATGCTGGCACGCCACCTGCCGGAAGCCATAGAGTTCTTCAAGCAGCACGTGGAGCTGTACGGCAAAGGAGACAACCTGCTGACCGAAAGCGATGTACGCTCCTACTTCGTGAATTTCGTGAGTGCCGGCGGACGCACCTCGAAAGCGCTGTTCAAGGAGTTGACGGACAACGAAGCCCGGAAGAAATCCGAGCTCCGGGAGTCCTCTGCCGACCCGCTGCGATACGAGCAAATCGTCAACGGGAAGCGAACCTACCTGGGCTGCCCCATCCCCGACGACGCCCCGCCCCGTCCCGACCCAAACGCCGTCTGGAACGAGGAACTGTGCCTGTGGATGTCCGGCAGGAAGAACAAAGGGAAGCCCGACTGAAAACGGGCAGTCCGGCAACTCCGAGCAGGCAGTCCGGCGGTCGCAAGCCCACAGCCCGACGGTCGTAAACAGGCAGGCCGGCAATCGCAAACAGGCAGTCCGGCAGCCGTAAGCAGGTAGTTCAAAAGCGCTGCCCCCACAGTTCGTCACCGCCGAGCCCGCAACCCGAAACATCCGGGCTCACAACCCGAAATCCATTCACCCCAAACCATCCCCCATGTTCGACTTCAGAAAACATAACATCAATACCCGTGGCCGCAGCAGCGGCAAAATCAAAACCACCTGTCCGCAATGCAACGACACCCGCGGCCACAAAGGCGACCGTTCGCTATCCGTAGACCTCGACAAGGGGCTGTGCTACTGCCACCACTGCGGCTACACCCTGCACATCCCCGACGATGCCGAAGAACGTCGGCGGCAGGAACGGATAGACCGCTACCGCAAATCCGTCCTGCTGCCCTCGCACTTCCGGCGTCCCGTGTTCAACGCTTCCAAAACCGGCCGCAGCGAGGCGCTGGAACGCTACTGGACGGAAGAACGCTGCCTCAGGCAAGAGCTGCTCGACGAGCTCCGCATCACCGAACAGCGCGAATGGATGCCCCAAAGCGAGAAAGAAGAGAACTGCCTCTGCTTCAACTACTTCGAGGGCGATACCCTCGTCAACACCAAGTTCCGCAGCGGACAGAAGCACTTCAAAATGGTGAAGGACGCCGAGCTCATCCCCTACAACATCAACGGCATACTGGGCACCCGCCAGGCCGTCATCACCGAAGGCGAGTTCGACGCCTGCGCCCTGATGACCGCCACCGGACGGCGCGACATCATCTCCGTGCCCGCCGGCGCGCAAAGCAACCTCACCTGGATAGACCGCTTCGTGGAGAGCCACTTCGAGGACAAGGAAACCGTCTACATCGCCGTAGACGAGGATGCCGCCGGAGAAGTGCTGCGCCGTGAGCTCGTCCGCCGTCTGGGCGCGGAATGTTGCAAGATAGTGCGCTACGGAGCCGGCTGCAAGGACAGCAACGAGCATCTGATTCGCTACGGCGCGGACAGCCTCGCCATCTGCCTGCAACAGGCCGAGGAAATTCCCATAGAGGGCGTAGCCACCGCCGACGATTGCAGCGAGCAGTTGCGCGCTCTCTACGAAAACGGACTGCAAGGCGGCGCCGAAACGGGCTGGGAGAACCTGGACGCCCACTGCACGTTCGAGCTGGGGCGGCTCGTGGTGATAACAGGCCGTCCGGGCGACGGAAAATCCGAGTTCACCGACGAGCTCGTGCTCCGCCTGCGTCTGCGCCACGGCTGGAAAACAGCCTATTACAGCCCTGAGAACCTACCCGTGGAGTACCACCTCAAGAAGATTGCCGACAAGCTGTTGGGGCGTAACTTCGCCCCCGGCTACGGCATGACCGAGGAACTGTACGACCAAGCCCGCCAATGGCTGGCGGCCAACGTGACCCATATCCTGCCCGGTGACGGCGCCTACCGCATAGACGACATCCTGCTCAAAGCCCGCCAACTGGTACGCCGCCGCGGCGTGCGCACCCTCGTGATAGACCCCATGAACCGTCTGGAGCAGGACAGCGGCATGACGGAACGCGACTTCATCCGCTCCGTACTGAACAAACTCTGCCGCTTTGCCCAGCGCAACCGTTGCCTCGTCATCCTCGTAGCCCACCCCCGCAAGGTCAACCGCAACGAAGCCACCGGAGAACTGCGCCGTGTGGAGATGAACGACATCAACGGCTCCGCCGACTTCGGCAACATGACGGACTACTGTATCGACGTAGACCGTAACGACAAGAAGCAAATCGTAACCATTTATATTGACAAAGTGCGCTTCAAGCATCTGGGCAGTGCAGGCACGTGCGCCAAGTTCGTCTACAACTTCATCAGCGGGCGCTACTTCCCTTGCGAAGAGGGTATCGTGCATACTCCGGACGGCGACAGTCCGGGCCCCGTAGACACGCGGTTCGACAATGCAAATTGGTTGAAAAATAATGAGGAACAAGGTTGCCTGTTCCACTGAAAATGCGTACCTTTGAAGCAATCAACTATCTGAATATCAAAACCTGAACATGTATAGACTATGATGAAAAATGATGCTTCTTTCATTGCTGAAGCCCCCTTCTCCATCCGCAGCTACGGCAAAGGAGAACTGGCGATGTGTTATATCCGCAACGTGGCGCAACAGAGTGCCGTAAACCTGTTTAACGAATGGATCCGTACCGCCCCCGGACTGGAACAACGCCTGCTGGCCACGGGCATGAACCCCGCCGCCCGCCGGTATACCCCCGCGCAAGTGCGGCTGATGGTGAGTGTTTTCGGAGAACCTTAAAGGGTTCTTCGGGAAAACTCCCGAAACGTTGCGGCTGTAACTGTCGTTGTGATTCTCTGCGGTTCTCGGTAACTCTCGGTGACTCTCGGTAATTCCCTGCAACTCTCTGCAATTCCCTGCAACTCTCTGTGATTCTCTGCAACTCTCTGTGATTCTCTGCAACTCCCTGCAATTCCCTGTAATCCCCCGTAATTCTCTCCCAATCTCCCCCAACCCTTGCAAAGCTCCTTTCGTACCGGCGCGTCGCCGTATATTTGTATCAACGAAACGAAAAGGAGAAAACTCGCCGCGGAGAAGCCATCCCCGTCGTTCCGGAAACAATTGACAATTCATTAAAAAGTAACGAAATGACAAAAGCAAAAGCATTAGTAATGCGTACGCAGCGACACAAGAAAATAGGCGACAATACCTCGCCGATGGTCTACACGCTGAGACGCAAGCCAAAAGACGCCAAGATTCTCGACCTCGAACGCATCGCGCAAGACATCGAGGCACTGGGCAGCATGTCCGCCGAAGACGTGGTACATGTAGGCAGAGCCCTCGTCCGCCAGATACGGCAGACGCTGACGGACGGGAATAACGTCCGCCTGGACGGGTTCGGTATCTTCTATACCACCTTCAAGTGTCGTGCCACCGAGGCTGCCAAAGATTGTACGGTGAAAAACATCGAACGGGTGAATATCCGCTTCAAAGTAGCGAACACGCTCCGTTTGGAAAACGACACCAACGCCACGACCAAAGGCAACCCCAACACCTTGATTTTTGAGCTGGTGTCCGAAGACGGCGTTTCCGGCGGCGGAAACAATGGCGGCGGCAGCGGCGGAGACAACGGTGAAGAGGAGAACCCGCTGGGATAAGGGAATTTTACGAACCGATAATCGGGATTTATCATTTATAACTTAAAAACAAAAGAATATGAGTAAAAGTACAGGAATCTGGGACACAGTCTTGAAAGTAATCATCGCCGTAGCTTCCGCCGTTCTCGGCGTTTTCGGAGCCAACGCGATGACGTTCTAAAAGAGTAACGATACACACCGTACGAGAGGATGCGCCGCCCCGGTGATGGGAACGAGGCGCATCCTCTTCTTTTTTATCCGCTTTATCTGCGCCGGAAGCGCCTTACCAGCGAACGCATCCCCGCCGAACAGCAATAAAAGCCGCCGCACAATATCAGCAGGAACACCAGCGACGACACCAGTGCATACACCATCCACATGCCATAGCCCTGAGACGGTTCCGGCAGCGGAAGGAAACAGAGAACCACGTCCGTCAGCCCCCACGAAAGGACGGCAAGCAGCAGGTAAAGGAATATATTCTTCCAATAGGACATGACGGGCATTCCGAACCCTTCCTTATAAAGGAGATAGGGTTTCCAAACGCTGACGACGGTCAGCGAACTGGCTACATCGCCCAGCAACACGCCCGGAAGCCCCCACAGGAAGCCGCCCGCCAATGCCACCGCCACCGTGATTGCCAGCGTCGCCACCGCCGCCCATGTGTCGTGAAACAGTCCGTAACCGAAGATAAACTGGTCGTTCGTGCCTCTGAACTGGCTGATGAAGAAGTTGGTGAGGATAATAACCAGCACGGAACGGGGCAATACGTACTCCTCGCCCAGCCACACCGTAATGAACGGGTCTGTCAGATGATAGAGCGCGAATGTCAGGAACGACGCTATCAGGAAACGCAGCGAGCTCAGCTCCCAAAAGACTTGCTGGATGCGCTTCACATCTCCCTCGGCTATCAGGTTGCCCACGCCCGCTCCGGTACTGCCCAGAAAATTGTCGACAAACTGGTTCAGCTTGGTGAGCAACAGCATATAGTTGCCGTAATACGCCACCAGCTTCAGTGAGGTAAACGCGTACACCAGAAAAGGCAAAAGCTGCGTCCTGCCCATTCCCGCCAGTTTATGTACAAACATCTGGCGGGCTTTACGCACGATAATCTTATTCTCCGGATACTTCCGCCTGCCTTCCGCCACCTCGCACTTCAGCCACGGATATACCCGGTTTATCTTCCAATTCAGGATGAACGAGTACAGAATGCCGAATATCAGCTCGATGGCTATCCACAGGTAGAAGCTGCCCACATGGCACGCCAACGCCGTTTGCAGGAGTATCTTGACGATATTGGCCGTTTGGAAGTAGACGGTGACCACATAATTGCGCTGGTCGGCGCCAAGCAGGGTCTGCCGGTAATTGACGAAATAACCGATGAGGGCGGAAGCCAAAAAGGCGAAATAAGCAAAATAGATTACTCCGAAATGAATACCGGCACCGGCGAATATGTAAGGCAGAAAACAGGCGAGCAGCAGCCCGGCGCCCAAAATCAGCAACCCCACATTGCGATAGAGATAGCCCAGCACCGAGATGATTTCCTTTATCTTGTCCCGGTTGCCGTCGAAAATCGGTTTGTAAAGCACATAGCCGATGGAAGCTCCGATGCCCAGCTCGGCCAGATTGAGAAAGCCCAGCAGATTCTGCATCGTCCCCGTCAGCCCGACAAAGTCCGCCCCCAGCTTCTCAAGAAATATCTTTCTGGAGAAAAAGGAGATGAAAAGGGTGACAAGGTAGAAGAATACATTGACACGCGCGTTCAGATAGCTTTTCTTCAGACGGGATTCTGACATAGGCACTTTTTTAACTTTGCCGACAGCAAGCCGGAAAATGTTTCATAAACCATATCGGGACATTCCATACGCGTATAAATCCACACGGCTTTCAAATATCCCCGCCAGCCAAAATGCTTCCGGCACAACTGTACGTAATAGTAGCGGTTCACGCGTTTGTCCCGCTCCCCTATTTTCCGCATGAAACGGTTGTACCGGCACGATACCCGAACGCGCGCCAGCAGGTTCTCAAGCACAACGCCGTAGTACAAAGAGTTCTTGCGAACCGTGGCGCAATATATGGCTTGGGAGCAGAGAGCCGTTTTCCGGGCGTAATAATCGCTGTATGCCGAAAACATCACGTCGTTTCCTGCCGGAGTTTCATCGAAACGAATCCGGTGGTTCCGCACCAGGCTTGCGGATATCATCTTCGCCCACGGCACTCCGTTCTTATATCTCAGCGCTTCCCAATCGGCATCCTCGCGTATCCGGCCGTAATATTCCTGCCGGGATTCCACCTGCCGGAGCGTATCCGAGTCCGTGCTCTCCGCCCGAAAAACAATCATGTCGTAATCCGTAAGGGCGAATGTATCCAGCACATCCAAAAATCCCGGAAGAAAGAAATCGTCGGCATCGGCAAACAACAGCCAGCGCCCCTTCGCCGCGGCCAACCCGCAATTGCGCACGTATCCGGCTCCCTTGCTTTCGGACGTATGGATAATCTCCGTGTCCTTACGCTCGCTCCCCGGAAAGTTGTCAAAATCTACAACGGCAGGCGAACTGTTATCGTCTACTATCACAACCTGGATATCCTGCCGTAACGGTATGGAATCGAGACAGCGTTGCAATAACAACGGAATATTCTTGTGAGGAATTATTATCGTATAGGTATATGTAAAGTCCATTTCAAGAGTTTTTCTTCTATCTGTCATTATCCATCCACCCCATGCACCGTATGAATAAACCGCTTATTCGCTTCCTTCAATCGGAACAGGTTCAAAAGCATCAGCAAGAAAGAGTAAGGAACCCAGCAAACCGCCTTCAGCAACCGCCACTTCCAATACTTGCGGGGAATGGCGAGAGCCAGCGCCGACAGCAGCAGGATGAATATTCCCCACCACTTACAGGCCGATGGGGACGCGCATAGGGAATGCGCGAGGGAGATGATGAACACAAATCCCAACAGCAGCACCCGGGAGAACGAGATTTGCTGGTAGAGCTTGTCGCAGAAGTCCCACTTCCCGTCACGGATGGCGGGCAGCAAGCGTCCGGCAAACTCAAAGAAGCTGTAATACTGCGCGGACAGCCAGCGGCGGCGTTGCTGGTAGAAATTGTTGGCTTGCTGTATCTTCTCGTCCTTGACGAAAGTATCGGGCAGGTAATGGAAATGCACGCCCTCATAAAGGAGCTTCATCTCCAGCACACGGTCAAAACCGCCCACTGAGGTGTTGTTCATCATCGCATCGTAAAACAGGGGATAGTCAAAAGCCATGCCCGAACCTATCAGAGCCGCCGACATGCCCAGATTGGCATGCCCCGAACGGAAAATGGAGTTGTTTATCTCCTCGCTGACTGCGTCCAGATAGGCCATGTCGGTGTTCAGGTTCTTGGCCACGCGATGTGTCTGCACCACCCGGACACCGGGCACGGCGAAAGCGTCGTTCACCTCGGACAGGTAGGACGGGGCGATAATGTTGTCCGCATCTATTATCAGCGCCACGTCGTAAGCGGCTTTGTCCAGGTATTCGAGGGCGGCTTTCAGGGATTTGGTGTTGGTGCTTTTCTCAAAATCCACTTGAAGCAGCTTGATGGGAAGTGAGGACAAGGCCGCGTTCGTCTCAGGCCGCATGTGGTCTGATATAACGGTGACGTCGTATTTATCGTCCGGATAATCCTGCGCCAGGCAGGCGTGCACGGTGGACAGGATGACCGCATCCTCGCGATAGGCGGCAATGAGTACCGCAAAACGCTTGCAGGCGCGTGCCGGTACGGAAGCGAGAGGTTTGCCACGGCGCAGCGATGCCAGACTGTACACCAACAGATACGCCACATTTATTGACAATAAAATGTATAGAAACCAATCAAAGATATGTAATAAGTGTTCCAAAATCCATGCAATTTAACCCTGTTGTTTTATTTGTTGGAAGTCTGCCCGCAGGGGCTTCGTCGCAAAGATACAAAAAACGGGGAGAGTTTGGACAGAATATACAAAAAAAGGCGGAAAATAAAAAAACGAGCAAGTTCTCCCGAACCCCTCGCCTCGTGTAAGAAAAGCCAAAAGGCTTTTCTTTTTTACTTGCATCAAATTGTTACCCGAAAATCAATCTTTCTTTTTACCTCTAAAAACAAACTTCAAACCTATCAAATAACACTTAATGTTTAACTTTTACCTTTACCTAATTACCTACTTTTAATCTATAAATTTTTCGCTTATGAATTAATTCAATCTTTTTACCTCTTAACTAATTACCTTTACTGAAAACTCTTCTTTTATTTTTTAAGAGCAATTTCTCAACTGCACTGCAAAGGTAAGCGTTTTTTCCGTGTGCGCAAACAGTAGAGAGAAAAAGTGAGTGTCTTATAACATTGTTTTAGAGATTAAACGTCTCTTTTACACTTGTAAACACTTAAAAGGCTATCATTGTGACACTCTTTCCGCCGAAAGCGTTACACCGGGTACAAAAAAACAAACCACCGAAGTGCCGTAGCACCTCGATGGTTGTCCCCTTTAAACACCTTTAAACAAAATGAAATATAATGATTACTTTCTTGCTTCCGCAATGTAAGCCAGAGCTTCCTTGCATTTCTCCGTAACGTAAGTCCAGTCTTCAGCGGCAACCTTGTCGTTCGGGAAGAGCTTGGAACCCATACCTACGCAGAATACGCCGGCTTTAATCCAAGAAGTCAGGTTTTCCTGTGTCGGTTCCACACCGCCGGTAACCATCAGCTTAGACCACGGCATCGGAGCCAACAGGCCTTTTACGAGTTTTGTACCCAGCACGTCACCGGGGAATATCTTGCAGAGATCGCAACCTGTTTCCTGAGCGAAGCCTACCTCTGAAACGCTTCCGCATCCCGGAGTGTATGCCACCAGACGGCGGTTGCAAATCTTAGCGATTTCGGGATTGAACAACGGGCCTACAATGAAGTTTGCGCCCAATTGCAGATACAGCGCAGCGGTAGCAGGGTCTACGATAGAACCTACACCCATAGCCATTTCGGGACATTCCTTAGCAGCGAACTTCACTACTTCGGCAAATACTTCGTGAGCGAAGTCGCCGCGGTTGGTAAACTCGAATGCGCGGACACCGCCGTCGTAACATGCCTTCACTACTTTTTTCGCTACTTCTGCATCTTTGTGGTAGAATACAGGAACCATACCGGTTGAACCAATCTTGTTCAATACGGCTATTTTATCAAATTTTGCCATTGTATTAATCAATAATTTAATGTATAGGAATAACTCTATTTGATTTTTTCAGGCATGGATTGCACGGGCTCAGCACCGTATTTTCCATGTGATTATTACACCGGCATCCGTAAAATCCGTGTAATCCGCGCCTGAAAAGAATTATCAGCGTTGTACGCGACCGCTTGCGTCACCACCGGCCAGCGCTTCCACTTCCTCAACAGAAACGAGGTTGAAGTCACCGTTGATAGTGTGCTTCAAAGCCGAAGCGGCCACCGCGAATTCGAGAGCGGCGCCTTGGTTGGGCTTAGTCAGCAAACCGTGGATGATACCGCCTGAGAAAGAGTCACCGCCACCTACACGGTCGATAATCGGGTTGATGTCGTAGCGTTTTGATTCGTAGAACTCTTCGCCGTTGTAAATCATTGCTTTCCAGCCGTTGTGTGTTGCCGAGAATGATTCGCGCAAAGTAGAGATTACATATTTGAAACCGAATTCTTTGGCCATTGCCTTGAAGATGCCTTTGTAGCCTTCCGCATCTGTCTTACCGCCTTCTACGTCAGCATCGGGTTTGAAACCGAGGCAGAGTTCCGCGTCTTCTTCGTTACCGATACAAACGTCTACGTATTGCATCAACGGTTTCATGATGGACTGAGCTTTTTCCTTTGTCCAAAGTTTCTTACGGAAGTTAAGGTCTACGGATACCGTAACACCATGACGCTTGGCGGCTTCGCAAGCCAGACGGGTCAATTCGGCAGCCTTGTCGGAGATAGCCGGAGTGATACCTGACCAGTGGAACCAGTCTGCACCTTCCATGATAGCGTCGAAATCGAAATCCGCCGCATCCGCTTCGGAGATTGAAGAGTGGGCGCGGTCGTAAATCACCTTGCTGGGACGCATGGACGCACCGGTTTCCAGATAATAGATACCTACGCGGTCACCGCCACGTGCGATAAAGTCTGTCTTTACACCATATTTACGCAAAGCGTTCACCGCTGACTGACCGATTTCGTGTTTCGGCAATTTGGTTACAAAGTAAGCATCATGACCGTAGTTGGCGCAGCTGACAGCAACGTTGGCTTCACCACCGCCATATACTACATCAAAAGAATCGGACTGTACGAAACGAGTGTTGCCCGGAGTGGACAGTCTCAACATAATCTCACCTAATGTAACGACTTTCTTTCCCATAATTCTATGTTTTTATTAAATATATGATTAAATTGTTTCTTTCAAATTGTCATATCAGCCCTCATGAAGAGGTTAAACACTTGATTCTATGCAGAGTAAACGAAAACGGGGTTTGTTCTTCATAGCTTTCGTGTGCGGGCACAAAGATACAACAATTTTCGTAATTACAAAAATTGTTATATATTTGTGTCGAAAATATTTAGATTATTATTGTGTGCGAGCACAAAAAGCCATGAACAAGCCCATGAATACACCGGAAAGGATAAGGATTAAGGACATCGCCAGGATGGCTGATGTATCGGTGGGAACCGTAGACCGCGTTATCCACGGACGTAGCGGAGTGTCGGAAGCCAGCCGTAAACGTGTGGAAGAAATCTTGGAGAAGCTGAACTATCAACCCAATATGTATGCCAGCGCACTGGCGTCCAACAAGAAGTATGCGTTTGCCTGCCTGTTGCCCCAGCACGACACCGGGGAGTATTGGACGGAAGTGGAAGGCGGCATCCACGAAGCGCTGACAACCTATTCGGACTTCAACATCACCGTGAAGCTGACGTACTACGATCCGTACGACTACCGCTCCTTCGCCCGCGCCGCCCGCAGCATCGCGGACATGAAGCCCGACGGCGTATTGTTCGCCCCCACCGCCCCGCAGTACACCGCCCCCTTCACCGACGAGCTCGAAAAGCTGAATATACCTTATATATATATAGACTCGAACATCAAGGAAGCTCCCGCCCTCTCCTTCTTCGGACAGAACTCGCACCAAAGCGGATATTTCGCTGCACGCATGCTGATGCTGCTCGCCGGCGAGGATGCGCAGGAAATCGTAATCTTCCGCAAGATAAACGAAGGCATCGTGGGCTCCAACCAGCAGGAACGGCGGGAAATCGGTTTCCGGGAATACATGAGCGAGCATCACCCCGCCTGCCGCATCTGGGAACTGAACCTGCACGCCAAACGCGACAGCGAGGACGCGCAAATGCTGGACGACTTCTTCCGCGCCCACCCCACCGTAAAGAACGGCATCACCTTCAACTCCAAAGCATATATCATCGGCGAATATCTGCAAAAGCACCGGAGAACGGATTTCAACCTCATGGGATATGACCTGCTGAAACGTAACGTGGACTGCCTGAAAGAGGGGAGCATCTTCTTCCTCATCGCCCAGCAACCCACCTTGCAGGGGTTCGACGGCATCAAAGCCCTGTGCGACCATCTGATTCTGAAGAAAGAAATCGCAAGGGAGAATTTCATGCCGATTGACCTGCTGACGAAAGAGAATATAGAATACTATTATAATAAGTAAGAGATATAAAATACCACTATAACAAGTAAGATAAAATAGAATAACATTATAATAAGCAAGAGCATATAGAATAACATTATAATAAGCAAGGGCATATAAAATAACATTATAATAAGTAAGGGCATATAGAATAACATTATAATAAGCAAATGTTAGAATGACAGACAGTACAAGCTGATTATACATTAATAAATGTTGAAATTCAGTTTATATCAGTAACGATGATATAGGGTAATCTAAGGCTGAAAGCCTTTTTATCTTATAGCCCGGGGTAACACCCCGGGAATACGAATATGAATAACATTGCGCCCTGTAAGGGCAAAATATTTGAAGATTAATCTTTTGCCCTTACAGGGCGCAGGGTTCCGGGAACATTTATTCCCGGGGCGTTGCCCCGGGCTATAAGATAAAAAGCCCTTCAGGCTTAGGTTATACTTACTATAAATAGCTTTCAACACTTACTTGTTTAATAAGGTGGTAAGATAACAAGGTGAAAGTGATAAGGTGGTAAGATGATAAAGCGATAAGGTAGAAATGATAAAATAGAAGTAATAAGGTAAAAGTGATAAGGTGGAAACGATAAAGTAGAAGTGATAAGGTAGAAGCGATAAAGTAGAAACGATAAAGTAGCAGCAATAAGGTAGCAGCGATAAAGTAGTAAGATAATAAGGCAATAAGATAGTAAGGCAATAAGATAATAAGATAGTAAGATAATAAAGTGATTAAAGCAATCAAGTAATATTGAACGAAACTAATTAAAACATATTCATATGGAAACAAAGTACCTGAAAATTAATCCTGCCGATAACGTCGCAGTAGCCATTGTGGCACTGCCGGCAGGTGAAAAGCTCATAGTAGACGGCAAGGAAATCGTCCTGAACGAAGATGTTCCTGCCGGGCACAAGTTCGCGCTGCAAGATTTTGCGGAAGGCGAAAATGTGATTAAATACGGTTATCCCATCGGCCACGCCCGCACCGCTAAGAAGCAGGGCGACTGGATGAACGAAAACAACATCAAGACCAATCTTGCCGGACTGCTGGAATATACGTACAATCCCACCGAAGTGAATCTGGATATTCCGCACAAGAACCTGACCTTCAAAGGTTACCGCCGCAAAAACGGTGATGTGGGAGTGCGCAACGAGATATGGATTATCCCCACGGTGGGCTGTGTAAACGGCATCATCAACCAACTGGCGGAAGGCCTGCGCCGTGAGACAGAGGGCAAAGGCGTGGACGCAATCATGGCATTCCCGCACAATTACGGCTGCTCGCAGCTGGGCGACGACCACGAGAACACCAAGAAAATACTACGCGACATGGTGCTGCATCCCAATGCCGGAGCTGTACTTGTGGTAGGCCTGGGATGCGAAAACAACCAGCCGGATGTATTCCGCGAGTTTTTGGGTGAATACGATTCCGACCGCGTGAAGTTCATGGTGACGCAGAAAGTGGGCGACGAATACGAAGAAGGCATGAAGCTGCTGCGCGAACTCTACGAAAAAGCCAGCAAGGACGAGCGCATGGATGTGCCTCTGAGCGAGCTGCGCGTAGGCTTGAAATGCGGCGGTTCCGACGGCTTCTCAGGCATTACGGCCAACCCGCTGCTGGGTATGTTCTCCGACTTCCTCATTGCGCAAGGCGGTACGAGCGTACTGACGGAAGTACCCGAAATGTTCGGTGCGGAAACAATCCTGATGAACCGCTGCCGTAACAAAGAGCTGTTTGAAGAAACGGTGAAACTGATAAACGACTTCAAAGAATACTTCCTCTCGCACGGCGAACCGGTAGGTGAGAATCCGTCTCCGGGCAACAAGGCCGGCGGCATCTCCACACTGGAAGACAAGGCTCTGGGATGTACCCAGAAGTGCGGCAAGAGCTACGTAGACGGCGTGCTTCCTTATGGCGAACGCCTGCAAGTAAAAGGCCTGAACCTGCTTTCGGCACCGGGAAACGACTTGGTTGCAGCCACTGCCCTGGCTTCATGCGGATGCCACATGGTACTGTTTACGACAGGCCGCGGAACACCGTTCGGAACGTACGTACCGACCATGAAGATTTCCACCAACTCCACCCTCGCCAAGAACAAACCGGGCTGGATTGACTTCAACGCCGGAGTTATCCTTGAAAACGAACCGATGGAAAAGACTTGCGAACGTTTCATCGACTACATTATCCGTGTGGCAAGCGGCGAGTTCGTGAACAACGAAAAGAAGGGTTACAAGGAAATCGCCATCTTCAAGACAGGCGTGACTTTATAATACAGGTTTGCCCGGTGGTTTTTCTGGTACGGATTACACGGATTTCACGGATATTAAACGGATATTAAAAAAATCCGTGCAATCCATGCCTGAAAAAATCACCGGGCGTATTCCATCCCTAAATAGGGAAAGAAAGTGTCAGAATGAATTTCAACCCTCATTCAACTATTCGGTACGAAGTGAAGAACCCCTTTCCTTTATATATGAGGAAAGAGATTCTTCACTTCGTTTCGAATGACAGAATGAGGTATCAACCGGAATTCTATTCTTTTTTTCCTATCTTTGCAGCCGGTTTACTCAATATATCGCTCTTATAATTCCATAACAGAAAAGTATGTCCGCAGATACAACTACTTCTCCAAAGCACAAGGGCGGCTGGTGGTCGCTAAGTCCGTTGGCTGTATTTCTTTGTCTATACCTCATCACATCACTGCTTGTAAACGATTTCTATAAAGTACCGATTACGGTGGCCTTCCTGCTGTCGTCCTGCTACGCCATCGCCATTACGCGGGGGCTGAAACTGGAACAACGCGTCTACCAGTTTTCCGTAGGCGCAGGCAACAAGAACATATTGCTGATGATATGGATATTCGTCCTCGCCGGAGCGTTCGCGCAAAGCGCCAAGCAGATGGGAGCCATCGACGCCACGGTGAATCTGACCCTGCATATCCTGCCGGACAACCTGCTGTTGGCGGGTATCTTCATAGCCGCCTGTTTCATATCCCTGTCTATCGGCACCAGCGTGGGGACTATCGTCGCGCTTACTCCGGTGGCGGTGGGGCTGGCGGAGAAAACAGGCATAGACCTGCCCTATATGGTAGCCATCGTGGTGGGCGGCTCGTTCTTCGGAGACAACCTCTCGTTCATATCAGACACCACGATTGCATCCACAAAGACGCAGGACTGCGTTATGCGGGACAAATTCAAAGTAAATTTCATGATTGTAGTACCGGCCGCATTGATTGTGCTGGGCATTTACATCTTTCAAGGGCTGTCATTGTCCGCCGCCCCGCAAATACAAGAGATTGAATGGATAAAGGTAATCCCCTACCTCATCGTGCTGGGTACGGCGATAGCCGGAATGAACGTGATGTCGGTGCTGCTGCTCGGCATCTTCTCGACCGGTATCATCGGCCTCTTCACCGGAATGGGGTTCTTCGACTGGTTCGGCGCCATGGGAACGGGCATCACCGGCATGGGCGAACTTATCATCATCACCCTGCTGGCAGGCGGAATGCTCGAAACCATCCGCTACAACGGCGGCATCGACTTCATCATCGCCCGCCTCACCCGCCACGTCACCGGCAAGCGGGGAGCGGAACTGAGCATAGCCGCACTGGTGAGCGTAGCCAATCTTTGTACCGCCAACAACACCATTGCCATCATCACCACCGGCCCCATCGCCAAGGACATAGCCAAGCGCTTCCACCTGGACCGCCGGAAAACGGCAAGCATACTCGATACATTCTCCTGCCTCATTCAAGGCATCATTCCCTACGGCGCACAAATGCTGATAGCCGCAGGACTTGCCGGCATCTCGCCGCTCGGCATCATAGGCAACCTTTACTATCCGTTCTGCATGGGAGCCTGCGCGATACTCGCCATATTGATAAGGTATCCGAGAAGATACTCATAATTCTTCCCCGGAATGAAAATATTACGCGAACTATTTGTCAATCAAAAGAAAAAGCGTACCTTTGCGCCCGCTACTACGAGTTAGCAGCATAATTCAAATCATTAACTAAAAACATTTATTTAAATGGCAACAAAAATCAGATTGCAAAGACATGGACGTAAGAGCTACGCTTTCTACTCTATCGTAATTGCAGACGTAAGAGCACCACGTGATGGTAAATTTATTGAGAAGATTGGTACTTACAACCCTAACACCAATCCTGCCACAGTAGATTTGAAATTCGACCGCGCACTTGACTGGGTGTTGAAAGGTGCACAACCTACCGACACTGTCCGCAACATCCTTTCCCGTGAAGGCGTTTACATGAAGAAGCACCTTCTTGGCGGTGTAGCGAAAGGCGCATTCGGCGAAGCAGAAGCAGAAGCTAAGTTCGAAGCTTGGAAGAACGACAAACAAAACGGTTTGGCCGCTCTGAAAGCTAAAGACGAAGAAGCTAAGAAAGCTGAAGCCAAAGCACGTCTGGAAGCCGAAAAGAAAGTAAACGAAGTGAAAGCTAAAGCATTGGCCGAAAAGAAAGCCGCTGAAGAAGCTGCCAAGGCTGCCGCTGAAGCACCTGCAGAAGCAGAAGCTACCGAAGCTCCGGCTGAAGAAGCTCCCGCAGCAGAAGCCGCTGCTGAATAAAAAGCAGAGCTTTCCCTGTAAAAAAGGGACAAAAAACATAAAATCCTCACCGGTTATACCGGTGGGGATTTTTTATTATTATCTTTGTGGCTACAAATTATTTATTTAATGAACAAAGCAATGAAAAAACTAACTTACCTGCTCGCTGCCGCTGCCGTATTCGCAGCCTGTAACAGCGGGAACCAAGGTTACACCGTAACCGGAACGATAGAGGGTGCAACCGACGGCGATACCGTCTTCCTGCAAACCGTGGAAGGCCGCCAACTCGTAAAACTCGATTCCGCAGTCATCACCAACGGAACCTTCACCTTCAAAGGAACGCAGGACACTGCCGCCAACCGCTACCTTACTTATAGCCCCGCCGGAGCAGAGGGTATGATTATGGACTTCTTCCTCGAAAACGGAAAAATCAATATCAAACTCAACGGAAAGAGCAGCTCCGCCACCGGTACCGCCAACAACGACATCTACCAGGCCATCAGAACCCAGCTCAACGAACTGGACAGCCAGATGGAAAACATCTACACTTCCATGACCGACACCGCCCTGACCGACCAGCAGCGCGAAGCCAAAGGCAAGGAAATGAGTGCGCTGGAAAGCAAAATGATGGAAGTGGCCAAAGCCGGCATCAGCCAAAACATTACCAATGCCGTGGGCGTGCATCTGCTGAAAAGCAATTACTACTACTTGGATGTGAAAGAACTCGACCCGCTGATGCCGCAGATTCCCGCCACATACAGCAACGACGCCACCATCATCCGCATCAAGGAGAATGTAGAAAAGATGAAAGCCACTGCCGTAGGCCAGAAGTTTACGGACTTTGAAATGCAGACTCCCGAAGGAAAGACCGTGAAACTGTCCGACTACGTAGGAAAGGGCAAGACCGTGCTCGTCGACTTCTGGGCAAGCTGGTGCGGACCCTGCCGTCGCGAAATGCCTAACCTGGTAGAGGCATACGCCAAGTACAAGAACAAGAATTTCGAGATTGTAGGCGTTTCTTTAGACCAGAACGGCGATTCTTGGAAAGAAGCTATCGACAAACTGAATATCACCTGGCCGCAAATGTCCGACTTGAAATATTGGAATAATGAAGGCGCCAAGCTGTATGCCGTAAGCAGCATTCCCCACACGGTACTGATTGACGGTGACGGAATTATCCTTGCACGCGGTTTGCACGGAGAGGAACTGCAAGAAAAATTGGCTGAAGTGCTTAAATAAGCGAGGAAGCCGAAAGAGTATAAAACAAAGGGGGGTGTCAAAACTCCCCTTGTATCGAAATCACCCCCGCTACGATTATCTGTGGCGAGGGTGATTTCCTATTTATGAGGGTTTCGACACACCCTCTTTATTGTTTTGCAATCCCGCAGGGCAACAGCCGTAAGATGCGGGCTCAGTTATGGTAACATGCGGGCTCGGCCACCACGAGACGCGGGCTCGGATGTAACAAAGTGCGGGCTCAGCCATAACAAAGCCTGCGCTCAAACACAGCAAGACATGCGCCCGGACACAACAGTGCGTGCGCTCAGACAGGGAATATACGGTCTGCCATATCCTTAGCCAGTCCCACGGTTTTCCATTGTTTCTCCTCATCCTCTTCCGAGGGATTAAGAAGATTATCCGCATCGGGCAGGCAGAGCGTCAGATGCTTCACGGGAATATAATTCAGCACTTCTTCCATCTTGGCCTGCAACTCATCCAGTTCTTCCTCATCGGGATAATAAGAGAGCACGAAACCAAACACAGCTTCCCGTTCATGCACAAACCACAACAGACGGCTGCGATCGCAAATCCCGCAATCATAATCCAGAAAATACGCGTCCGCCCCGCGCAGCCGTATCAACATATCCGTCGCGGCATGAAAAGCCACGAACAACCCTTCGGGACGCTCGCGCAGCACCCGGTTATTGAGGCGGGCGGCTTCATCGGTCAGCATGGACTTCACGCCCTCGAACTGTATATAACGGCAACCGGCCTCATAAAGCCCTTCCAGCAACTTCTTATAAGCCGCCGCCAAATCATCCAGCAGTATATTCAAGTCCGGATAAACCGACTTCATGCACCCGGCATCCGTCTCGCGAAGAATCCTCATCAGTACTTTTCCGGGCGAAGGAATATGCTGTTTGGGCAATACATCGTCCGAAGCATTCGCCGCCAAAAAAGCAAAATCATCAAGGATAGGATGATGAAGCAAACCTATCCTGCCCGTCACTTCCAGCTCCTTGCCGGACGGAGCCCCCGCATCGCCCTTCCGGCGGATGCCTTCCCAGGCTTCCAGGAAATCATAACTCCGAAATCCGCCATCCGTCACAATCCTTACGCCTTCCGACCTCAGCCGTTCAATCAAACTACGTATCTCCGCATTTTCCACGGCACGCAATGTTTGCTGACTGATTTGCCCGCCTTGATAGCGGCTCCTTGCGTCCCGCAGCGCAGAAGGCACACACAATGCCCCCGCAATATCGACCTTAAAGGGTGGAAACAACTTTCCCATATTCGTTCTTTTTATTTGAAAATTAATACCTCAGCGCTTTGCCCTATCCCACGAGTGGCAAAGAAAATCAAAGAATGGCAGGTCTTCTGACTCGGTTTCCATTTCAAACCGCCTTCCCAACCTTTTCCCGCATACGGGGAAATAATCAGTGGCAGAGGTGTATCTGTCGAAATGTTTGGTATGAAACCTTACAGCAGCGGGACTGTCCGGGATTTGCACCCGATTCCCTTTTAATTACCGATGATGACAACCATCGGTAAACCGATTCGCTGCAAATATAACCAAAGTATTTGAAAGTCGGCAAGTGAAATCCCTATTTTTCATCGGCCGCTTCAAAACAGATTGACACATCATCTAATATATAATTATCAATAATGTGCAACTATAAAAACCACACAAACTGAAAAGTTTTCCATTTTATCACAAACCATATTTGATTATCAACAGATTAACCATTTTTAATCCAACAAAAGTTTTCCAAAACAGAAAACGTATGAAAAACTATCATACCTTTGTTTCGCAATTAACTCCTATTGTAAAATCTAAAAAATACAACCAATATGATACAAACGGTACTCAAGCGTGACGGACGCGTCGTCGGCTTCAACGAAGAAAAAATAGTAACCGCCATCCGCAAGGCCATGCTCCATACAGACAAGGGAGAAGACATGCAACTGATACGCCAAATCACCGACCACATCTCCTTTAAGGGCGATGCCCAAATGACGGTGGAAGCCATTCAGGACCTGGTGGAAATGGAGCTGATGAAGAGCAGCCGTAAAGATGTCGCACAGAAATACATTGCCTACCGCAACCAGCGCAGTATCGCCCGCAAGGCAAAGACGCGCGATATGTTTCTGGAAATCATCAACATCAAATCCAACGACATCACCCGCGAGAACGCCAACATGAATGCCGACACTCCGGCAGGCATGATGATGAAGTTCGCCAGCGAGACCACCAAACCGTTTGTAGACGACTATCTGCTGAGCGAAGAAGTGCTGGATGCCGTCAGCCACAACTACCTGCACATCCACGACAAGGATTATTACCCTACCAAGAGCCTGACATGCGTGCAGCACCCGCTGGACCGCATCCTGACATACGGCTTCTCCGCCGGACACGGAGAATCGCGCCCTGCAAAACGCATCGAGACCGCCAGTATCCTGGGTTGCATCTCATTGGAAACAGCCCAAAACGAAATGCACGGCGGACAAGCCATTCCCGCATTCGACTTCTACCTCGCCCCCTACGTGCGCAACAGCTACATCGAGGAAATAAAGAATCTGGAAGAGCTGAACGGCAAGGACTACTCGCACCTCTACCAAAAAGAGCTGACAGACTATCTGCAACAACCGCTGGACGGCCTGACCGACGACCGCCGCATTGTCCAGCATGCCGTGAACAAGACCGTAGCCCGCGTGCACCAGTCCATGGAAGCGTTCATCCACAACATGAACACGATACACTCCCGTGGCGGAAACCAAGTGGTGTTCAGCTCCATCAACTACGGCACGGACACTTCCGCCGAGGGACGCTGCATCATCCGCGAACTGCTGAAAAGCACGTATCAAGGCGTAGGAAACGGTGAGACAGCCATCTTCCCCATTCAGATATGGAAAAAGAAACGTGGCGTAAGCTACCTGCCCGAAGACCGCAACTACGACCTCTACCAGCTTGCCTGCAAAGTCACCGCACGCCGTTTCTTCCCGAACTTCCTGAATCTGGACGCCACCTTCAACCGCAGCGACGACTGGAGAGCCGACGACCCGAAACGCTACGAGTACGAAGTCGCCACCATGGGATGCCGTACACGTGTGTTTGAAAACCGCTTCGGCCCGAAAACATCCATCGGCCGAGGAAACATCTCTTTCTCCACAATCAACATCGTCCGCCTTGCCATAGAGTGCATGGACATAGCGGACAAGGAGCAGCGCATCGCCCTCTTCTTTGCCAAGCTGGACGCCATGCTCGACATCACCGCCCGCCAGTTGCACGAACGCATGGAGTTCCAAAAGACGGCGTTTGCCAAACAGTTCCCCTTGCTGATGTCCGCCTTGTGGATAGGTTGCGACAAGCTCAAGCCGAACGAAGACATCTCTTCCGTAATCAACCAAGGTACGCTGGGCATCGGTTTCATCGGTCTGGCGGAATGTCTGGTCGCGCTTTTGGGCAAGCACCACGGAGAATCGGAAGAAGCCCAGGAATTAGGTCTGAAAATCGTGACGTACATGCGCGACCGCGCCAATCAGTTCTCCGACCAATATCAGCATAATTACAGCGTGCTGGCCACGCCCGCCGAAGGTCTTTCAGGCAAGTTCACCCGTGTAGACCGCAAGAAGTTCGGCTGTCTGCCGGGCATCACAGACCGCGACTACTACACCAACTCCAACCACGTGCCCGTGTACTACAAGTGCAGCGCCCGCCATAAAGCGGAAGTAGAAGCCCCCTACCACGACCTGACCCGCGGCGGACACATCTTCTACGTGGAGATTGACGGCGACGCCACCCACAACCCCGAAGTCATCATGCGTGTAGTAGATATGATGGACCGGTACAACATCGGTTACGGCTCGGTGAACCACAACCGCAACCGCTGCCTGGAATGCGGATACGAAAACTCCACCCCCGACCTGGAAGTTTGTCCGAAATGCGGCAGTACCCACATCGACAAACTGCAACGCATCACCGGCTACCTGGTAGGAACCACCGACCGTTGGAACCAAGCCAAACTCGCCGAACTGAACGACAGGGTAGTACATGGGAATTAAGAATTAAGAATTAAGAGTTAAGAGTTGGTTAAGAGCTTTCATGCTGAATTCATCATTCTTAATTCTTAATTCTCAATTTCCCTAATTCTTAATTCTTCATTAAAAAAGTGCTTTCCATTCTTGAGATATTAGAAGATACCACGGTGGACGGTCCCGGTTTCCGTACCGCCATTTACGCGGCCGGATGCCCCAACGGGTGTCCGGGCTGCCACAATCCGGAGTCGTGGGACATTAACCGCGGACGCTGGATGAGCACCGATGAAATTCTGCAAAAGGTGCTTGCCGATACATTCGCAGACGTGACGTTCAGCGGGGGCGACCCGATGTTCCAGCCGGAAGGCTTCACCGAACTGGCGCACGCCATCAAGCAGCGAAGCCGGAAAAACATCTGGTGCTACACCGGATACACCTTCGAGTCGCTGTTGCGCAATCCCCGTCAGGCAAAGCTGTTGGAGTACATCGACGTGCTGGTGGACGGTAAATTCCGGCAGGAGCTGCGCGACGAAGACCTCTACTTCCGTGGCAGCAGGAACCAACGGCTGATTGACGTGCAGGCATCACTGAAAGCAAACAAAACCGTAAGTTACCGGTACAATCCGGGCATTTAACGAATATTTTTCCTACATTTGCAGCCACATAAGATAATCCGCAACGAGATACTGAAACCGTGAAACGAAAACAATCCCCCGGACATACGATACGCTTCCGCCGCTGGAGCCGGAAGGCCTATGCCGCATTCGCCAGCATAGGCAGATGCGTCACGATCGGCTGTCTGCGCAAGAATGTGGCCGACAGCTCGCTGCGCAAGCAGGATGCGGTTCAGACTCTCCCCTATTTTATTCATACCATGACTATTGACGAACTGAAAGCCCGGGTACTGGCAGGCATAGACATATCGCCCGACCAAGCCGCCTGGCTGGCGAACACCGCCGACCGTGAAGCGCTTTATGCCGCTGCACATGAGATTACCGTACAGTGCGCACAGCACGAGTTTGATATGTGCTCCATCATCAACGCCAAGTCGGGACGCTGCCCCGAAAACTGCAAATGGTGCGCACAATCCGCCCACTACCACACCAAGGCCGACATCTACGACCTGCTCCCCGCAGAAGAATGCCTCAGACAAGCGCAATACAATGAACGGCAGGACGTCAACCGTTTCTCCCTCGTCACCAGCGGCCGAAAACCTTCTTCCCGACAAATGGAACAGCTTTGCGATACGGCACGCCATATGCGCCGCCACTCGTCCATACAGCTATGCGCCTCTCTGGGCTTGCTGAACGAAAAGGAACTGCGAGCCCTGCACGATGCCGGCATCACACGCTATCACTGCAATCTGGAAACAGCCCCCTCTTTCTTCCCCACCCTGTGCAGCACGCACACGCAAGAAGACAAGCTGCGCACTCTGCAAGCCGCCCGCAACGCGGGTATGGAAATTTGCAGCGGCGGCATCATCGGTATGGGCGAGACGATGGAACAGCGTATCGAGTTCGCCTTTACCTTGAAAGAGCTGGGAGTGCAGTCCATCCCCATCAACCTGCTCAGCCCCATTCCGGGCACTCCGCTGGAAAACCGGCAGGCTCTGACGGAAGAAGAGGTATTGGTAACAATCGCCCTGTTCCGCTTCATCAATCCCACAGCCTACCTGCGCTTTGCGGGCGGACGTTCGCAACTGAGCAAGGATGCGGTGAAGAAGTCCTTATATATAGGTATCAACTCGGCCATCGTGGGCGACTTGCTGACCACGCTCGGCTCTAAGATTTCCGACGACAAGAAGCTGATAGAAGAAGCCGGATATGAGTTCTGCGGTTCGCAATTCGACCGCGAGCATCTGTGGCATCCATACACTTCGACCACCGATCCGCTGCCTGTATATAAGGTGAAGCGGGCGGACGGAGCAACGATTACGCTGGAAAGCGGACAGACGCTGATAGAGGGAATGTCCTCTTGGTGGTGCGCCGTACACGGTTACAACCATCCGGCGCTGAACAGGGCGGCCACGGAACAGCTCGGCAAGATGTCGCACGTCATGTTCGGCGGACTGACGCACGACCCCGCCATCGAACTCGGAAAACTGCTCCTGCCGCTGGTTCCGCCTTCCATGCAGAAGATATTCTATGCGGACTCCGGCTCGGTGGCCGTGGAAGTGGCCTTGAAAATGGCTGTGCAGTATTGGTACGCCAAGAACCGGGGCAAGAAGAATAACTTTGTCACCATCCGCAGCGGCTATCACGGAGATACGTGGAACGCCATGTCGGTGTGCGACCCGGTGACGGGGATGCACTCGCTCTTCGGTTCGGCGCTCCCGGTACGGTACTTTGTTCCGCAACCCCGCTCACGCTTCGGCGGCGAATGGAATCCGGATGATATTCTCCCGCTGAAAGAAATCATGGAGCAACACGCCGATGAGCTGGCGGCCTTGATACTGGAACCCGTGGTGCAGGGCGCAGGCGGAATGTGGTTTTATCATCCGCAGTATCTGCGCGAAGCGGCGAAGCTATGCCGTGAGCACGGTCTGCTCCTCATCTTCGATGAAATAGCGACGGGCTTCGGACGTACCGGAAAGCTGTTTGCCTGGGAGCATGCCGGAACAGAGCCGGACATCATGTGCATAGGCAAAGCTCTGACCGGCGGCTACATGACGCTTTCCGCCGTACTGGCCGCCAACGAGGTGGCGGACACCATCTCCAACCATGCCCCGGGCGCGTTTATGCATGGCCCCACGTTCATGGGAAATCCTCTGGCATGCGCCGTGGCCTGCGCATCGGTACGATTGCTCACGTCTCCCGAATATGATTGGCAGGAGAAAGTTACCCGCATCGAAGCACAGCTAAGGCAGGAGCTGGAACCTGCACGGCAACTGCCGCAAGTGGCCGATGTACGCGTACTCGGAGCCATCGGCGTCATAGAAACCAAGCAGCCGGTGGATATGGCATGGATGCAGCGACGCTTCGTTGAAGAAGGCATCTGGGTACGCCCGTTCGGCAGGCTGGTATATCTGATGCCGCCTTTCATCATCGAACCGGAACAGCTCGGCGTATTGACGAAAGGATTGATTAAGATTGTGGAAGAAATGAAATAAGAAAGCGTTGAACAATGGATACAATATATGAAATGCAGCAAGAGCTGCAACACCTTGAAGAACACAACAACCTGCGCCGTTTGCCCAAAATGGTGCACGACGGAAGGCATGTCATCGTGAACGGAGCGCGTATGCTGAACCTTTCGTCCAACGACTATCTGGGGCTGGCATCCGACCGGAGCTTGCGCGAGGAGTTCCTGCGCACGCTTACTCCCGACACGTTCCTGCCCGCCTCTTCTTCTTCCCGGCTGCTGACGGGCAACTTCACCGTTTACGAAGAACTGGAAGCGGAGCTGGCACACCTTTTCGGTACGGAAGCCGCATTGATTTTCAACAGCGGGTATCATGCCAATACGGGTATCCTGCCTGCCGTAAGCGATGCGCGGACGCTGATACTTGCCGACAAGCTCGTTCACGCCAGTCTGATTGACGGCATCCGTCTTTCGGCGGCCAAGTGCGTCCGTTACCGCCACAACGATTTGGCGCAATTGGAACGGCTGTTGAAAGAGCATCATTCCGCCTATCGCCGAATCATCATCGTCACCGAAAGCATCTTCAGCATGGATGGCGACCGGGCGGATTTGCAAGCCCTGGCAGGGTTAAAACGCCGATATGACAACGTACTGCTTTATGTGGACGAAGCCCACGCCTTCGGCGTACGCGGCAAGCGGGGGCTTGGTTGCGCCGAGGAATCCGGTTGTATCCGCGACATCGACTTTCTCGTCGGTACATTCGGCAAGGCGGCTGCGTCCGTAGGCGCTTACATCGTATGCAGAAAGACGGTACGGGAGTATCTCGTAAACCGCATGCGCACACTTATTTTCACCACCGGGCTGCCACCCGTAAACATAGCATGGACACTGTTTGTTGTACGCCGACTGGCAGATATGCAGGAACGGCGCGAACATCTGGCGCATATCGGCCGAACGCTTCGCGAAGCCCTGCAAGCCCGAGGATATACATGTCCCGGCGCCAGCCATATCGTTCCGATGATTGTCGGACAGAGCGCGGATACCGTCCTGCAGGCAGAGGCTTTGCAACGGCACGGCTTTTACGCCCTGCCCGTCCGTCCGCCGACAGTGCCGGAAGGAACATCACGCATCCGTTTTTCGCTGACAGCGGAAATCAGAAGCGAGGAGATAGAAGAGTTAACGAATTACCTGACCGTTCATACTCAAACTTAGCAATGCCTATGACAAACGGCATTAAAACATCAACCGATATTTATCATTTAATAAAGAAAAAACAATGAAACAAGTGTATATCATCAACGAGAATCACCCCAAGTTACTCCTTTTCTTTGCCGGATGGGCGGCAGATGAAACTCCTTTCAAGCAGTATCATCCCAAGGATACGGACTACATGATTTGCTACGACTACCGCACACCGGACTTCGACACGTCCGTCTTCGACCATTACCGGCAGATAAACGTGGTAGCCTGGTCTATGGGGGTGTGGGCAGGCTCTCTCATACTCAGCCAAGTTCCCCGGGAAAAGATTTTCAGTATAGCCTTCAACGGAAGTACAAGCCCCATAGACAATCTGGAAGGTATTCCCGTGCAAACCTATCAGGCCACTTTCGACGGACTCACCCCCGCCTCGCTCCAGAAGTTCCTGCGCCGCATGTGCAAGGACAGCAACGCCTACAAGGCCTTCATGGAAATAACTCCCCGACGGGACTTCGATGAAATCAAGGAAGAACTGAGGCTCATCCGGGAGCGGTACTTCGAGATGTTTGGAAACATGGAGCATAAAGGTTATGATGAGGAGACTGAAGAAAGGTTTCAGGAGAACTTCGAAAGGTACGAATACGACTACGATTACGCCTTTATCGGCAGCAACGACCGGATTTTTCCGCCTGAAAACCTGGAAATGAACCACGACAACCTGATGTGCAACAATGTAATCCTGACGGACAGCGCACACTATGACGCGTCCATGTTCCGTTTTCTGTTGCAGGACATGTGGGAAATGCCCATCGACGACTTTATGCACCACCTCAAATCCATCAATATCGAATAAAACGACAGAGGAAATGACTTGCAACGCCCAATCCATTGACAAAGCTCTCGTGGCACGGCGCTTTGCCCATGCGCGAGACACATACGGCAGCGAAGCCCGCGTACAGCAGCAGGTTGCGGAAAAAATGCTGCGCCTGCTCACGGCGCACGCCTGTACATCCGCTACCGCACCGGACGGTAACGGTGACAGGCAGCAACCGCGGAACGCCGCCCTTTCCTTCCGCCATATTGCGGAGTTCGGATGCGGTACGGGCTGTTACTCCCGCCTGTTGCTGCACACGTTGCAACCGGAAACGTTGCTGCTTAACGACCTGTGTCCCGAAATGGAAGAGTGCATACACGACTTGCTGACGGGTGGCGGGCGTCTGCCACGCGCTCCTCAGGCGGGCAACGCCTCTGGGGTTCTTTACGATGCCGATGTGGAATTTTACGGCGCCGAAACGCCATCCGAGAGCACCAAAGTACCATCCGAAAACGCCAAAGTGCCATCTGAAAACACCAAAGCGCCACTTTGCGGAAGCTCTCCTGCAACTACCGCCGTCAGCTTTCTGCCGTGTGACGCGGAAACGCTTGATTTCCCGCAAGGGACGGACTTGATAACGTCCTGCTCCACCTTGCAATGGTTTGCCGATACGGAACGGTTCTTCGCCCGTTGCCACCGCTTTCTGTCGGACGGCGGCATTCTTGCATTCAGTACTTTCGGGAAGAAGAATATGCGGGAGATACATGCCCTGACCGGACACGGACTGGAGTATCTGTCGCTCGACAACCTGAAAGTCCTGCTCTCTCCCCGTTTCGAGATTCTTTATGCCGAAGAAGAGATTGTCTCCCTGCCGTTCGGCACTCCGCTCGAAGTGTTGCGACACCTCAAACAAACCGGAGTTACCGGCACGGAAAAGAGAGTTTGGACACGCGGACGTTTGCAGAGTTTCTGTGATGAATATATACGGATGTGCGGCAACGACGACCGCAGCGTTTCGCTGACTTATCACCCGATTTATGTGATTGCGAGGAAGAGGGAAGATAAAAGATTAAAGATAAAAACATGAAAGATAAAGAATAAAGGATATTAGTAATAGAGTAACCTAAGGCTGAAAGCCTTCTATCGCAAAGCCCGGGGTAACACCCCGGGAATACGAATATAACCAACATTACGCCCTGTAAGGGCAAAAAAAGATAAGATAAAAAGATTGTGCCCTTACAGGGCGAAGAATAACGAGAACATTTATCCCCGGGGTGTTACCCCGGGCTTAGAGATAAAAGCCCTTCAGGCTTGGAATTTGTCAAATAGGATTAAATCCCAAATCATAAGTAAATGGTTAAAATATCGGCACTTACTTAAAGGATAAAGCATAAAGGATAAAGCATAAAATAATAGAGCATAAAGTAATAGAGCATAAAATAATAAAGCAACCTAAGGCTGAAAGCCTTCTATCGCTAAGCCCGGGGTAACACCCCGGGAATACGAATATAACCAACATTGCGCCCTGTAAGGGCAAAAAAGATAAAATATAAAGTATAAAAAGACATGAATACCGACATCTATTTCATCAGCGGTATCGATACCGATGCCGGAAAAAGCTACTGCACCGCCTGGTACGCCAAGCAGCTATCCCAAAACGGACAGCGTGTCATCACCCAGAAATTCATCCAAACCGGCAACACCGGCCATTCCGAAGACATCGACCTTCACCGCCGTATCATGGGCACAGGCTACCTGCCCGAAGATAAAGAAGGGCTCACCATGCCCGAAATCTTCTCCTACCCCTGCTCTCCCCACCTTGCGGCTCGTATCGACAACCGCCCCATCGACTTCGGCAAAATAGAGCGCGCCACCCGCGAACTCGCCCGTCGCTACGACATCGTACTGGTAGAAGGCGCCGGCGGCCTGATGGTTCCCCTGACGGAAGAATATCTCACCATAGACTACATCGCCGAGAAAAACTATCCCCTTATTTTCGTAACATCCGGCAAACTGGGCAGCATCAATCACACCCTGCTAAGCCTTGAAGCCGTTAAACACCGGGGAATCACGCTCGACACCGTATTGTACAACCTTTATCCCACGGTAGAGGACACGACCATACAAAACGATACGATGCAATACATACGGGACTACCTTGCCAGGCACTTCCCCGAAACGAAGTTTGAAGTCGTGCCGGAAATAAATAATCCGCGTCAGGCCATGTAATCTGTGCCGAATTTCGTAACTTTGCACGTTATAAAACGTCATAGGACACATGGAAGCATTTACATTCGATACAACCGAGAAGATATTACTCGCAGCGA
Source organism: Bacteroides sp. 44_46 (assembly GCF_001915465.1). Classification (NCBI taxonomy): domain Bacteria; kingdom Pseudomonadati; phylum Bacteroidota; class Bacteroidia; order Bacteroidales; family Bacteroidaceae; genus Bacteroides; species Bacteroides sp. 44_46. The sequence goes on from NZ_MNQO01000017.1 coordinate 55,342, forward strand.
CGGGAACTCTTTTTATCATTCAAGCCCTTTATTACTTTTGTCTGTACAACCGTATTCACATGCGCAGCCGTGCCGTGAAACGAGACAATGTGCACTTCTCCCAAGAGCTCCCCCCTGTATCGGTCATCATCTGCGCCCGTGAAGAATCCGAGAACCTGCGCCGCAATCTGGCCGCTGTGCTGGAGCAGGATTATCCGCAGTTTGAGGTTATCGTTATCAATGACGGCGATACGGACGAAAGCGAAGATTACCTCACCCTGCTGGAAGAGAAATACCCGCACCTCTACCACAGCTTCGTCCCCGACTCTTCACGCTATATCAGCCGCAAGAAGCTCGCCGCCACTCTCGGCGTGAAAGCCAGCAAATACGACTGGCTCGTCTTTACCGAAGCCGACTGCCGTCCGCAAAGCGACCAATGGCTGCGACTGCTGGCACGTAACTTCACTTCGCGTACGCAAGTCGTTCTGGGATATAGCGGTTATGAGCGCGGCAAAGGCTGGCTGCACAAACGTGTGGCGTTCGACAACCTGTTCAGTTCCATGCGTTACCTCGGTTTTGCGCTTGCCGGAAGCCCTTATATGGGCATCGGGCGCAACCTCGCCTACCGCAAAGAACTGTTCTACCGGGAGAAAGGCTTCTCCGCGCATCTCAACCTTCAACGTGGCGATGATGACCTGTTTATCAACCATGTAGCCACAGCCGAGAATACCCGTGTAGAAACCGATGCGGACGCCATCGTACGCATGCAACCCGTATTCCGCGCCAAAGACTGGCGGGAAGAAAAGATAGGCTACGCATCTACCGCCCGCCTCTACCACGGTGCGCAACGCTGGCTGGCCGGATTGGAAACCACCACCCGCCTGGCGTTCCATGCCGCATGGATAGCCGCGCTCGCAGCAGGTATACTGCATTTTCACTGGCTGGCGGCGGGCATTGCGTTCCTTATCTGTATATTTCGGTTTATCCTGCAAGCCATCATCATCAACAAGACCGCAAAAGATTTGAACGACCAACGCAGATACTACTGGTCACTGCCCGTATTCGACGTGCTTCAACCTTTACAGTCTCTCCGTTGGAAACTCTACTGCCTGTTTAGAAAGAAAAGCGGATTCCTGAGAAAATAAATCCATTCCACGGGGCGGAGTTATTCGCCTTGCGGAATGAAAACATCTATCCCGTGGGATGAAATTATTCGTCCCATGAGATGAAAACCACCCGTCCCGTAAGATGAAAATATCCGTTCCGTAAGACGAAATCATCCATCCCGTAAGACAGATTCGGCTCTGCCGTGACAGGAATTTGATTGCCCTACCCGCTCTTACTCGTAGCGCATGGAATTTGCCGGATGAATCCGTGTAATAAGGTATGACGGCCCCAGCAACATAATGACCGAAGCCAGCAGCGTACCGACATTCAGCAACAAGAAAATCCAGATATTGAAAGACACGGGAACGGTGTCCATATAGTAGGTTTCGGGGTCCAGGCGGAACAGGCCGAACCATTTCTGGATAAAGTAAAAAGCCAGTCCTATCACATTGCCCCACAACATTCCCTTTCCGATAAGGAATACCGCCAGCCAAAGAAACAGCTTGCGGATAGTGAGATTATTCGCGCCCAAAGATTTCAGAACGCCAATCATGGAAGTACGCTCGATGATGATAATCAGCAATCCCGACACCATCGTGAAACCGGCAACACCGGTCATCAGGATAAGGATAACCCATATATTGACATCCAGAATGCCGAGCCATGCAAAAATCTGCGGGTTCAGTTGCTCCACATTGAGCACACAGTAGTCCGCTCCGTACGGGTCGGGGCGCCGGCTCACCTCATCGGCTATCCGGTAGGTGGCTTCTTCCAGTTTATCGTAGTCGTATAGCTCCAGCTCCACTCCGCTCACCTGGTCGGGACGCCATTTGTTCAGGCGGTTCACCAAGCACAAGTCGGTGAGCAGGAACAGGTTATCGTACTCGGAAAAGTTGGTCTGGTAAATGCCCGTGACGGTCAGACGGCGGGCACGCACCTCATCCTGTATATAATAGGTGTCTATCTTATCGCCGAGCTTCAGTTTCATCTTGTCGGCCATCGCCTTCGAAATGACGACACGGTTGGTAGAAGCCGAGTCGCTGAACTGCGGAAACTCTCCCTCTACCAGGTGGCGACGGAAGAAAGAACTGCCGTACTCAGGCCCGATACCCTTCAACACCATCCCCTGAAAGGCGTCGGACGTCTTTATCATCCCCGGCTTGGTGGAATAGCGTTGCACATGTTTCACGTCGGGATTATCTGCGAGGGCGGCAATCATGCTGTCCGTCACAGCTATGGGGCGGGTTTCAAAAGAACGCGCCGCGTCCGAATTGCTTATCTGGATATGCGAGCCGAAACCGATTATCTTATCGCGCACCTCGCTCTTGAAACCGATTATCACCGACACAGCGATAATCATCACCGCCAATCCGATAGCGACACCGATAGTCGCTATCAGCACGGCAGGACGGGAAACTTGCTTTCCGGCATCGGAACTGCGGTAAATACGCAGCGCTATGAAACGGGATAAATTCATCAGTAGTATTATATATCTTCCGATTTCTTCCGGGCACGGGTTACACGGATTCCGCAGGCTTTCTTAGTCCTTTCTCCGTGAAATCCGTATAATCCGCGCCCTATTCTTACATTCGACAGACCGATTATCCGGTACACCTTCCCGAACAACTATTCCGTACGTCCCGGATAGGCTTCGAGCGCTTTGGAGAGCACAAACAGCGCACGGGTCAAATCTTCTTTCTTCAAGACGTAAGCTATGCGCACCTCGTTGCGGCCGGAACCCGGAGTGGTATAAAAGCCGGAAGCCGGAGCCATGAAAACGGTCTGGCCTTCGTACTCGAATTCGGAAAGACACCATGCGCAGAACTTGTCCGAATCGTCTACGGGCAGCTTGGCCACGGTATAAAACGCTCCCATAGGAATGGGCGAATATACGCCGGGAATACGGTTCAGACCGTCAATCAGACACTTACGGCGTTCCACGTATTCGTCGTAGGTATCGCGCAGGTAGTCTTCTCCGGCATCCAGGGATGCTTCGGCGGCAATCTGGCCTATCAACGGCGGGCTCAAACGCGCCTGGCAGAACTTCATAACGGCATCGCGTATCTCCTTGTTCTTCGTTATCAGCGCACCGATACGAATACCGCATTCGGAATAACGCTTGGAAACGGAATCTATCAGAACCACGTTATTCTCGATGCCTTCCAGGTGGCAGGCGGAGATGTATGGGGAACCCGTATAGATAAACTCGCGATACACTTCGTCGGAGAAGAGGAAAAGGTCGTACTTCTTCACGAGGTCGCGTATCTGATTCATCTCGCGACGGGTATACAGATAACCGGTAGGATTATTGGGATTACAAATCAGGATGGCGCGGGTGCGGTCGTTTATCAACTCCTCGAACTTCTCCACTTTAGGTAGCGAGAACCCCTCTTCTATGGTCGTCGCAATCGTACGGATTTTAGCGCCGGCGGAAATGGCAAACGCCATATAGTTGGCATAAGCCGGTTCCGGCACGATAATCTCGTCACCCGGATTAAGACAGGCCATAAATGAGAACAACACGGCTTCCGAACCGCCGGAAGTAATGATTATATCATCGGCGGTGAGCTTGATGTTGTATTTATCGTAATATCCCACCAACTTTTCACGATAGCTGCGATAGCCCGCGCTGGGACTGTACTCCAACACCTTACGGTCAATATTGCGAATGGCGTCAATCGCGACTTGCGGCGTAGGCAGGTCGGGCTGTCCGATATTGAGGTGGAATACATGGGTGCCCCGTTGCTTGGCTGCATCTGCCAAAGGAGCCAGCTTTCTGATAGGAGATGCGGGCATCTCCATTCCGCGAATAGAAATTGTTGGCATGAGTTTTTTATATCATTTTATCATTTAAGTCGCAAATGTAGTGATTTATTTGATACTGAAGGGAAGCTAAGACATAAAAACTTTAAAAACCTTATCTATATTAAAAACACTATGCTATTTCAAAAGAATCTTGTACCTTTGAAATAGTAAACAAATGGACAACTACAACCGTTTTATCATAAACCAACATTAAAAATAGTAAGTAATACCATGGTCATCAACCTAATAACTTTTGCTTCACTGTTACATAAGCAAGCATCTGTTCGCAGTTCCCATGAAATAATATTGACTGAGTTGGAGAAATATTTCACCGTCAATTTCATAGATTATCAAGATATTAACAAGCTGACCCCCGATGACTTCAGCATCCTGTTCATCGCCACCGGCGGAGTGGAACGGCTGGTCATCCAGCATTTCGAATCGCTTCCCCGCCCCGCCATCATCCTTGCGGACGGCATGCAGAACTCACTCGCCGCCGCCCTCGAAATATCTTCCTGGCTGCGCGGACGCGGCATGAAAAGCGAAATCCTTCACGGCGAACTGTCCGAAATCATCAAACGCATTTTTGTACTCCACAGCAACTTCATGGCGCAACGCAGCCTTTTCGGGATGCGCATCGGCGTGATAGGCGCCCCGTCCGGATGGCTCATTGCCAGCAACGTGGATTATCTGCTTGCCAAGCGGCGCTGGGGAGTGGAATACACCGATGTCGCCCTTGACCGCATCTACGAATATTACGCTCAAATCACCGATGACGAAGTGGGCGAAGCATGCGCCCGCCTCGCCGGAAAAGCGCTTGCCTGCCGGGAAGCGTCCCCCGAAGATATGATAAAGGCGATGCGCCTGTACCGGGCTATCCGAAAGATTGTGGACGAAGACCGCTTAAGCGCGCTCACCCTGAGCTGCTTCCGTCTGATAGAGCAGACGGGCACTACCGGATGCCTGGCGCTTTCCCTGCTGAACGACGAGGGTATCATCGCCGGATGCGAAGGCGATTTGCAATCCATATTCACCATGCTCACCGCCAAAGTGCTTACAGGGAAACCCGCTTTCATGGCCAACCCGTCCATGATTAACGCGCGCACCAACGAAATCATACTGGCGCATTGTACAATCGGCATCGCGCAGACAGAGCAGTTCATCATCCGCAATCACTTTGAAACGGAAAGCGGTATCGGCATACAGGGAATACTGCCCACCGGAGACGTGACAATCGTGAAATGCGGCGGAGAATGCCTGGATGAGTATTACCTCGGTACGGGTACGCTCATCGAGAACACCAATTACATCAATATGTGCCGCACGCAGGTACGCATAAAAATGAATGCTCCGGCAGAATATTTCCTGAGAAATCCGCTGGGAAACCATCACATCCTGTTGCATGGCAACCATGAACAAATACTTGACGAGTTCTTGCAGTCGAACGGATGCAAGAGGATAGAATAAGGCTGTAAACGCTCCGCAATTACATTACATCACATCGTCGCTCAGTCTGACTTCAAAGCGGGTTCCTCTGCCCAGCTTTGAAGTTACCGTTATCGTTCCATGCAGACGTTCCACAATCGTCTGGCAGATACTCAGCCCCAAACCTGCGCCTTGCGTAAAGCTGTCCGCCTTATAGAAACGCTCGAAGATATGTTTCTGGTCTTCATCGGATATACCCGCCCCGGTATCTTCCACGAAGACGGTTGTGTATCCGGGTTCTTCCATGCTGTATCCCAACGTGATACTGCCCTTCGCGGTAAACTTCCTGGCATTGTTGATCAGGTTATTCACAACCTGCTTCAAACGTACGGAATCGGTAACGATATCTTTGCCTGTCCCTTCCGGAAAGTCGGTGCGTAATTCCACCCCTTGCGGCATGCTCAGCCTCTGAGAGTCGTAGACCTGCTGCATGATAAACGTAAGATTGTAGGAAGAGAGCTGAAAGTCCATTGTGCCCGACTCGATACGTGAAAGGTCCAGAATATCGTTAATCAGAGCCAGCAACAGGGTACAGTTTATATTGATGGTCTCGACAAACTGCTGCACTTCTTCCGAAGAAAACGCTTCCAGGTCTTTCAGCAAATCGGAGAAACCGACTATCGCATTCAGCGGAGTGCGTATCTCGTGGCTCATATTGGCAAGGAACGCCGATTTCAGTTTATCGGCCTGCAAAGCCCGGTCACGGGCGGCGATAAGCTCGTCTTCGGTGTCTTTATAGCGCTGAATACTCTGGCACACACCCAATACCATATAAGGAATATCCGCCGTCAGACCGTCATAAGCGGTACTGCGGAACTCCCACCACTCGTACCCGCCATCCGCGTTTTGCAGCCGGAAACTCATACGCGAGTTCGGCTCGTGTCCCAGCATGATATCATTGAAATGCTTGCGTGTACGGGACAGGTCTCCCGGATGGATAATCAGGTCCAGCTCTTCCCTGGATATATACCCCGTATTGTCATAACAGTTGAAGCGTTGCAACAATCCGCCGGGGAAGTGGAAACATTTCAGCCGCGTGTTGTACTGCCACGGATAGATGGAACTCTCTTCGATGGCCATATTGAAGAAACGCCTCTGCATCTCCTCTTCGGATATGTTACGGCAGACAATGGCCATACCCGTCAGCTTGTCTTTCGCAAAGATAGGAACCACCTCGCCCGAAACCGGGAAATAAGCGCCTTTCGTATTCTCCTGCATAAACGCCTTTTCCGGTATAATAACAGGTTTCTTGTCCCGTATCACCTGCTTCAACAAAGTTTGCAGGATATTCTCGCCATTCATGTAGATATGAAAAATGGAGCCGGCAATCTGCCCTTCGTACGAACGTGCCATATACGTATCAGACGATAAGCCCAGCATCTCCACCAAAGCCCGGTTGACGAAATGGATCCGCAAATCCGTATCATACGTTATCAGCCCGTCGCGAATGGAGCAGAATATCTTATCGAATTCATCCCGTTGCTCCACCAAACGGTGCTGTACCAGCAGACGGGTCTGCGCGTGGATGCGCTTGCGAGCCTCGCGCCGGTTGCTCCGATAAAGCCAGGCCACAAGAAACGCCAGTGCGCCCACCGTCACCGAATAGAAAAGGATAAACCAAACCCGATAGCGATCCATTAAAGGCACATTCAGAATGGTTCCCCGCTTCTCAACGCTCTCCACGTCCACATGGAAAAAGTCCAGCTGCTTATAATCGAACAATAACTTACCGTCCAAATCCCCCACCCCGAACGAATCGGGTGACCGACCTTTCAGGATGTCCGCTGCCTGTACGCCCGCAGCATAGGTATCCACCGCCGGCTCTACGTCATAAACGCATAACACGCCGCTCGTCATCGCCAGGTTCTGATTGGCAAATACGGGAGCTTTCAGCTTCAAGGAAAGAAAAGGAATCCATTTAGGAGCTATAACAATGTGCTTATACGCATGATAATCGTAGCAGATAGAGGTAATAATGGTGTTAAGGGACTTCTCCTGCACATTCAGTTTCTTCAAACTGTATCCGGGATGTTTCTCCTTAAAAGCCACCCAAGCATCTTCCACCGCTTCCACTCCTTTGGAGCTCAAGAAGCTGCTGTCCGTCAGGCAGACAATCTCCTTGCGCGCGGGAAACAGACGTATGGCTTCTTCAAGCAGCACATTGAAATCCGTCTTTGAAGTGAAGCCCGAAACGTTCGGCATTCTGTCAAACAGCTTCTTATCGGGATACTTAATGCCCGAAACCACCACCGGTATCTGATACGGCAAAGAATCGCCGCAATGGGTTAAAGTAAAGAAAGCCTCATCGCTGGACGTCACAATCAAGTCTGTTTTACGCTGCCTGGCACGTTCGCATATACGGCGCATGATAATGCACTCCGAAGCGAAAGTCCAAAAGTCGGCGTTCAGGTATTCCGTTACCACGTCAGCCTTTACGCCACCCTTCTCCAAGCCGTTCTGCAGACCGGTAATAAGATTATCATGCCAAGAAGCGCTGTTGGTATATGATTGTATGAAAAGTACGTTATAGTTGTTTTCCGCAGCCGAAAGTGTTCCCGATATCAAGCACAGGAAAGCCCATGAACATAGTAAGAAAAAGTGTTTTCCCATTTCGTTTGTTTTGATTTGTCTGCGTAAACTTCTTTATAGTCACGCAAATATACAAGGTTATATTGAGAATTTACACCTTTTTCCTTAAAAAAACTTTATTCATCGTGCAATGCCTCGGCCGGATGTACTTTCATCGCTCCATAGGCGGGATACCAGATTCCGGCAACAATCATCAGCGCCATAAGCATCCATGTCAAAACAAGAGCCGATAAAAAACGCACGGCATCAAAAGGCATCTTGCCCACATCCACCAGCTCGGCATAACCGATATTAAAAGCTATGACAGCCGCCGGCAGAGCCGCCAACGTGAGCAGCAGTATCCCCTCATACATGAGGTAGGAGAAAATACCCCGGCGCGAACTGCCCATCGCCAGCCGCAACGCAACCTCTTTACGACGCTGCTGCGTACGGAACCAGAATGTTCCGATAACACCCAGGAAGATATTCAGCAACAGGAAACCGAGCACGCAAAGCTGTGTCTTCCATTCGTTCATGTCTTCCAGCTCGCAGATTTCACGCAAATGCCCGAACGGTGTAATATCCAGCAGATAAAGGTTGCCCACCTGATAAAGACGGTCGGCCTCATCCATCAGCTTTTCGGCAAAGTCCTTATCGGCATCTTCGGAAACGCGCAAACTGACGGTGATATAACGGGGGTCTGCAAAATCCCGTAACCTGTTCACGTCAAGCGGAAGGGCGGCAAAAGCCCCGCCCCACTGCGACGGCGTATGGAAATGCGACCAGCGCACAGGCGTACCCACCGCACCGATGCGGCGGCGGACGTCCTTACCGTAGTTCAAAAGCGAAACTTCCCGTCCCTGCAAAGATGCGCTACCGCCCGTTTCCGGATGTCCTTCGGTGAGGTTGGAAGATACCACCAGTTCATCGTTACGGAGTGCGGCCTCTACTTTGGCGAAATCCGCTTCTTCCGTAAAGGAGTAACGGAAGACACGGAAGAAGTCCGCGGTGACCCAAAGAAGACGCGCGTTGACGGCCACAGAGTCAATACCCAAGTCGATGCCGTTGCTACCCTCATTGTACGGAAAACAGTTTTGCGAAAGGGCGACGGCCTCTACACCGGGACAATGACGCAGCCTGTCCGTAAGCCGGAGTAAATCATCCATATCGTCATCCGCAGTCAGCTCCGGATTATAAAGAGGCGAGTTTGCTCCCAGCCTGCTTACGGTAATGTTGTAACAATGCTCCGTATCAAATCCCATCGAAGCGTGATAGACGCGTGTGGTGACAAGCGTCCAGTCCACAATGTACCACAGCACGACAAAGACCAGCAGCAACTCCACAAAGAGAAAAAGATTGCTGTTCCACTCGTTCTTTATTTGTTTCAATATCGTTTTCATAATCATCGTTTACCTTTGGTTAATCGCATCCGTTATATTCATTCTCGAAGCGCGCCATGCCGGTATGCCCGCCGAAAGGATGTTCATCAGCAAGCAGAAGCCGAAAGCCGCAAGAAACGCCCAGGGCGAAAGCAGCATGCCCGGTGTCAGTGTGGTTTCACCGCTGAGGTAGGCATTGGTGCTGTTGTCGAAGAGGAAGCCGTTCAACAGGAAAGTGGCGGCATAGCTCAGCGCAAGTCCCAATACGCCGGCAAACAATGTCAGCAACAGGTTCTCAAAGAATATCTGGCGCATCAGCTCCCCGCCCGTAGCCCCGAAAGCCTTGCGCACGCCTATCTCCGCCATGCGCTTACGCATACGGGAAAGCGTCATGCTGCTCAGGTTGATGGCAGGTACAAGCAACAGAATGACGATAACGAGCGTGTAATGCAGGATAATGGCTTTGGTATCGGGCGTTTCGCTCCACTTGCGGTAAAGATTGGCAAACTGTTCATCGGGTTGCCCGCGGTAAAACACTTCCGAGTCACGCAACCCGTCGTTATATTTGCGGCGGAGTTGTTCCACCTCCTCACGGATAGCCGGAAAATCGGCTACGGAATGTGCGAGGATAACCGCTCTCATCTGTCCCATAGTGTCTTCCCACCACGTCAGCCGGTTAATATCCGTGGAAGTATAAGGCACCCACACCTGCGCATAAGCAGAAGTGGCAAGTACGGACACATCCGCCACCACACCGGATATACGGTACTCCACATGGTTCAGTTGTACCGTTTTTCCCGCAACGTCCGTCGTGCCGAACAGGCGGCGCGCCACCGTAGCGCTCAGCACGGCGCATGGCAGTCCGGCATCGCTGTCGGCCTTTGTAAACGCCTTGCCGCTGAGAAACCGGAACCGGAAGATAGACCAAAAGGCATCGTCCGTCTGCACCATGTCGGCAGTGGCCTTGTTGCCCGCCGGCAAAGACACACGTACCTTTTCGGGCAAGGAAATCAACGTGACCGCTTCCGCCGTGGTGAGATTCTTAAAGCACTCGCGCCCCGTACGTACTGACATGCGGGCGTTGGACGAATCACCGTCGCTCCCACCCTTGTTCTTGACGGACATGGCAGACACATACAGCGAACGGCTGCGGTTCACTTCCGGCTCACAGTCCACAAGCCTTACCTGAAAGGTGATGACAAGCACCATAATCATACAGATGGCCAATGCCGTACCCAGTACGGAAACCCACGTTATGATAGGATTCTCGCGCAAATGATATAGCGCTTGCTGAAAATAAAGACGTATCATATTCTGTTATCGGTTTAATTTCTTGAATTCATTCATCGTGCAGAGCTTCCGCCGGTTGTACCTTCATCGCCTTACGCGCCGGAATACCGATACCAATCGTAATCATCAATCCTATCAGGACGAAACTTACGGCCGCGCAAAGCAACAGACGCCCCCACTCCAGCGTCGTACCGTTGCGCCAAGAATTCAGTTCCATGCTTGCCAGGTTATAATCAATGATGAATGCTATCGGGGTGATAAGTAACAGCAAAAGCAGTCCTTCGCTTATCAGACGGACGAAAATACTCATGTCCGATGCTCCATGCGCCTTATGCAGGGCAATCTCCGAACGGCGTTGCTGGGTACGGAACCAGAAAGTGCCGAGCAGCCCCAGGAAGATATTCAGCAGCAGGAATCCCATTCCCATCACGTAATTACGCAAATCATTGCTCCATGACTGCTGGAAATTACGGCGGATATCCTTAAAAGAACGCACTTCGGAAATATAGACATTGCCGATGCGGAACTGCTTCTCGCTGTCCGCCTTCAGGCGCCGGATGAAGTCATGGTCTTGATTAGCCCGGACACGCAAGCAAAGTTCCAACCCAATATCGTACCAGTCCAGTTTATAGAGAAAAGTATAAGAGCTTCGAGCTTGTTGGAAGTCGTTGTAACGTACATCCTTTAAAGCCGCCCCCAATCGATAAGTTTGTGTTGTATCACCAAAAAGCTGGCAACGTTTGCCTACAAGTTCTGTCAGCGGACGACCGTACTTCCGGTAGAGGTTATCGGAAGCAAGGAACTCTCCTTTTTCCAACATCCCGGCAAGCTGTTCGGGCGTTTCACCGCGTGTACCCTGATAACGGAACACACGTACAAAATCGGGAGTTACCATACGGCGGATAGTCCAACTATCAGAAACCAGTGTATCATACCGAACCATATCAGTAGAATTGCTGCCATTGTATGGATAGGAATTTTGCGAGAGACTTACCGCCTCAATTTCCGGACGGCGGCGTAAGCGGTCTACAAGTTCAAGAATATCGGCATCTTCCTGTTCATCGGTTTGGTTCGGAATATAATCAGGACTCTTGTCCGTGAGTTTTCCCATTTCAATAAGGTAACAATGACTGATGTCAAAGCCTCGCGGTTCCAAGTAGGTAGCTGCACGCGTATAGAGATAATCTACCACAAACCACATCACAACGCTCACAACCAGCAGTTCCAAAGCCAGCCACAGGTTATTGCGCCATTCATTCTTTATCTGTACCAAAAGTTTCTTAGTCATTTCTTTCTGCGATTAATAGTTAGCGACGAGCGTTTAGTGCAACCGTCCTCCCAATGCATTCACTATCCCGATACGTGAAGCGCGCCATGCCGGAAAACCGCTGCTCATCAAGTTCAGCACAAAGCAAAAGAGCAGCGCCCAGGCAAAGGTGGAAGCATGCAGCAGGATTGAAGCGTCCACTTCCGGCGGATTCAAAGTCTGGCTGAACTCCTGCGCAAAAAGCAACGTGTTGCCCACGTACGCAAAAACCACGCTCAGCAGCAGGCCGACAATACCGGCCAATAAGGTTATCACCAGATTCTCCGCTATAATCTGCCCCATCAGCTCCATGCGTGTACTGCCGAAAGCACGGCGTACCCCGATTTCCGATACCCGCTGACGCAAACGGCTCTGCGTCATGCTCGAAAGATTGATGGCAGGCACTATCAGCAAGATAACGAAGATGATAATCCGCTGGCGGCGGGCTGCATCCACATCCGGTTCGATATTGGCGCCGAAAGCGATGGCATTCTTTTCCTGGTCGTAGGGACGGTTACGGTAAATCAGTTCCCAGCCGTTCTTTCCGATGAGCGTGTTGTACGCCGATTTACGGCGTTCGGCTTCCCGGCGGATAGCGGGAAAATCATCCCGGCTATGCGCCAGTATCGTGCAACTCATCATTCCCATATGCCGGTCGTTCCACGTATCATTATCCATACCCGTCGAGGTATACGGAACCCATACCTGCCCGTAAGCGCAATCCGCCAGCGTGGACACATCTTTCACGACACCGGCCACGCGATAGGGCGCATGACTGAGGAGAAATTCACGTCCCTCCACATCGGTCGTACCGAAAAGGCTGCGCGCTACACTTTCCGTAAGTACGGCCGCCGGTTGTCCGGCGTCGAATACGGCTTTATCGTAGGGCTTTCCTTCGATAAAGGAGAAGTCAAACACACGCCAGAAGATGTCGTCCGTCTGCCGCAAATCCACGCTGACCGCCGGCTTGCCCGGCAAAGAAACAGGTGTGGATACCGGGAAAATGGTATAAATAGTGACAGCTTCCGGTGTTTTCAGCGACTGGAAACATTCGCGGGCGGTCTGCACACTCATCGGTCCGTTGCTCGTCCCTTCGCCCCAGTTCGAGTTGGAGATGCTCATCGACTTGACGTGCAGAAAGCGGTCGCGATTACTTTCGGGTGCGAAAGGAGCCACCTTTACCTGCTGCATCATTACCACCAGCATAATCAGGAAGATGGCAAGCGCTGTACCTGTTATACCGACCGCACTCATCAGCGGTTGCTGGCGAAGCTGCGCCCACGCTTGTGTAAAATATTGCTTTATCATCTGTTCATTCGCTATTTTAACAGTACACTATAATCAGTTTTCTACTTTTACTCTTCGTGCAATGCCTCTGCCGGCTGTATGCTGACAGCTTGCTGCGCCGGAAACCAGATTCCCACTATCACCATCGACGCCATCAGCAGCCATGCGCCCAACGTGCCCGACAGGAAACGAAGGAAACTCCATTCCACCGGCCAGGTGGTAATCAGTTCGGTATGTCCCATCGTAAATTCGGCAATGCCCACATTGTAGCATACAATCATGGCCGGGAGCGTAACAAGGGTCAGCAACAGCAGTCCCTCTCCCATAAGCAAACAGAATATCTGCTTTTTCGTGCTGCCCATCGCAAGCCTTAAAGCTATTTCATTGCGACGGCGGCGGGTACGGAACCAGAATGTACCTATCAGCCCCAAAAACACATTCACCAGCAGAAACACCACTACGACCGTCTGCGTATTCACTTTATCCACATCGCCTCTCACCACCTCAAACTGATATTGCTGTTCCGTATAAGGAACGACGTCGGCTATAAACATATTGTCGGTGTCCAGATGCGGAGCTATCTCTTTAAGGAACCTGCTCCTGTAATCGGGAGAATCCATGTTTTCTTTCACACGGAAAACAATCTGCGCCGTATAATCCTTCAATTCCGTCCGTATTACATTCTCGTCCATTCTCCGGAAAACCCACTTCGCGTCAGCTCCATAACGATAAGAACGGAAACCGCCGATCATACCGCTTTGGGTAACAACGTTCGCAGAATCCCCGTACCAGTTCAGGGGAGTATCCAATGAGAAGCCGGGCACTCTCTTCTTAAAATAAAGAACCGCATCCTCGCTCAGCATTACATAATTGCCGGCGGTAATATCACTTCCTACGGGCATTGCCGCAAACGGACGTTTGGCATCTTCTTTCATACGGAACACCCGGGTATATCCTCCGGTAGCGTTTATCATGCGCAAATCGCATCCGATGGTATCTTGCACAGCCAGCGAGTTATAAGAATTATTACCGCTCATCGGCAGGCTCCAATACGACAGGGCGGCCACTTCCACCGTGGGTTCCCTTTCGAGTTTTTGCAGAATACTTATATATTTATCCCCTTTTGTCATTCCGGCATCCCGGCTTTCACCGCCCGTAATCATCGAAAGCTGGTAAACATGGTCTATGTCATACCCCAACGGGCGATAGAACGTATACTTCAGGCATCCCAACGAATCGCAGAGAAACCACATCACGATAAACACCAGAAACAGTTCCGCAAGCACCCAGCCGTTATTACGGAGACGCGCCCGAATCATACGTAAGTTATGTACTATGAATTTCATAATCAATCTCGCTTTATTTATCGTTCAAAGAATCTACAATCGTGTGCCGTGCGGCAAGCCATGTGGGCAGACCCGCGCTCAGCAGGTTGATGACCAGGCAGAAAAGGAAAGCCAGGCCAAACACCGCCGGACTGAACAGCACCGACATGCTCAGGTCGAAGTCACCGGAAGTACCGATGTTCTGACTATTGGTGAACAACCACGTACGCATTCCATACACAGCCAGATAGCTGAATACCAGCCCTACGACTCCGCCTATCAGCGTCAGCACAAGGTTCTCGTTCAATATCTGCCTTATCAGTACGCCGCGCGTCGCCCCGAATGCCTTGCGCACTCCCAGCTCGCTGATGCGCTGCTGCATACGGCTGTTGCTCAGCCCGCAAAGATTGAGTGACGGCACCAAAAGGATAATGAGCAATGCCAGGAAATACTGCATGTACAGCATCCGCAAGTCCGGCCCTGTGTTGGCCCACACATGATTGACATGCGCCACGATTTCATCGGGTTGTTCCATGATATCTATCAGCATTTCGTTCTGCACGGCATTGATGTCTTTCACCCGTTTCTCCATTCCTTGCCTGATGGCCGGAAAGTCGGCAGATGAGCGCGCCAGCGCAACGACCGTATGCGCGCCGATATAGTTCCGAACGGAAACGGCATCCTGCAAATCGGCCGGATACATACGCCACACCTGTGCGTAAGCGTCTTTGGCTATTACGGACACATCCTTCACCACCCCGCACACACGCGCCTCGTTGCGGTTCAGCAGCACCGTCTTACCTACCGCATCCGTAGTGCCGAACAATTTCCGGGCGACAGAAGCAGATATCACAATAGCGGACACATCACCGCCCCGGTCCGAATCATCGAATCCGCGTCCGGCGACGAACTGCATCTGGAACACTTTCCAGAAACCCGGATCCGTCTCCATGGCATCCACCTTTACGCTGTTAGTGCCATCGGGCATGGAAACCAAAGCAACTCCCGCTGGAACAAACGCCGTACAAGCCTCCACTTCCGGCAACGGCTGCACGCACTCTTTCATAAAAGCCGGTGAACAGGAGCTATAAGTATTCCACTCCTTATTTTCTTTGCCCTGCAAATGCATCTTACTTATATATAAGCAACGGCTGCGGTTCACTTCCGGCTCCATATCCGCATATTTCATCTGCCAGGTAATTACAATCGCCATAATCATGGTTATGGCAAATGCCGTACCCAATATGAAGATGGTACTCAGCAACGGATTCTGCCGCAGAAGCATAAGGGCTTGACGAATGGTTTGCATGGTAATGAAGGGGGGGATAAGTTATGGGTTATGAGTTATAAGTTATGAGTTATGGGGGATGAAGGGCGGGAATTATTCTACCTGACGGCCGTCGAAGAAGCGGACGGTACGGCTGGTTTGTCTGGCCTGTTCTTCATTGTGGGTCACCATTACGATGGTGCGTCCGTCTTCTTTATTCAGCTGATGCAACAGCTCCATGACTTCCGCACCCATCTTGGAGTCCAGATTACCGGTAGGCTCATCGGCGAGTATTATCTCCGGATTGCCGATGATGGCGCGCGCAATGGCAACACGCTGGCACTGACCGCCGGAAAGCTGTGTAGGCATGTGGCGCATACGGTGGCTCAAACCCACCTTCTGCAATACTTCCTCTGCCAGACGGCGACGCTCCTTGGCCGACACCTTTCTGTACAGCAAAGGCAGCTCCACGTTATCCAGTACATTCAGCGAATTAATCAAGTGGAAAGACTGGAACACAAACCCCAGCTTCCGGTTACGGAAAGCCGCCAGTTCCCTGTCCTTCATGCCGTCCACCTTAATGCCGGCTATTTCAATCGTTCCGCCGGTAGGCGCATCCAGCAAACCCATAATGTTCAGCAAAGTAGACTTACCGCAACCGGAAGGACCCATGATACTGAGGAATTCCCCCTTGTTCACTTCGAGGTTTACATTCTCCAACGCTACGGTTTCAATCTCGTTCGTACGATAAATCTTGTTGATGCCAGTTAACTTAATCATAATGGTAAGTATTTAATTGTTATTTCAGTTTCAGCTTATTCTTGTTCTTATACTGGCTCATGTCGCTCACCACCACTTCATCACCCGGTTGCAAGCCGCCAATAACTTCCACAAACTCAAAGTTGGAATCGCCCAGCTGCACTTTGCGCTTCACAATCTCGTTATCGGAATTGCGGACAAACAGTTCGTATTCCCCGCGTCCCACATAGTAAGAAGCGTTGGCAATGCGCAACACGTCCTCTTTCACGGCGTTCATCACATACACATCCGTTTTCAGGCCGGAACGGAGACGGCGGTTGTTATCCTCATTCAGTTGTACGGTAAAGGAGATAACGCCGTTCTTGGACAACGGAGTGACACTGCTGACCGCCCCTTCCAGTTTCTCATTGCCAATCTTCACAACGGCCTTGCCGCCGGCAGATACACGGTCGCCGTACGTATCAGCTATCTCGCCCTCTACTTTGAAGTGGCTCAAATCGGAGATGACGGCAATCTGCGAACCCTCCGCCACCTGCGCGCCAATCTGGTTATTGATGTAAGTAAGGATGGCCTTACGGGGCGAACGGATTTGCGCGTCGTCCAGCGTACGTTTGGTTTCGGCCAGCGTCTTGCGGAAAATGCTGAAATCCAATTCCTGCACCTGGTATTCCGCATCCAGCACTTCTTTCTCGTTGGCATACTGTTGCTTCAACTGTTCGTATTCCAACTCGGCCACATTATAGCTCAGCTCCGCCTGACGCACTTTATCGGTAGTGCCGGAGCCGAGGCTGTCGAGGTATTGCTCATTGCGCAACTCCACCTTTTTGCGGTTCAGCTGCATGGCAGAAACCTTTATCTTCATCTGCAAGTCATTCAGCTTGGTCATGTTCTCCAGTTTGAGCTGTTTCAGCTTGTAGCTGCGCATCTGTTCCTCGTCCAGCTTCTGCTTATAATCGGTTTCGGCGCTCTGCAAGTCCAGCTTCAGGATAGGCGTGCCTACATCCACGCTGTCGCCACCTTTCTTATATACTTCCAGAATACGGGTGTTGATAGGCGAATTGATAATCTCCTCAAAGGCAGGAACCACCTTGCCTGAAGCGCTTACGCTGACCTCGATAGTGCCCTGGTTCACTTTAGAAAACACAAGGTCTTTTTCTTTCACGCCGGTACGCATCAACGAAATGAGTACACTGATAACGACGATACCCGCAGCGCCCATGCCGCCATAACGAATGATTTTCTTGTTACGTTCTTTGTTACGAACTTCTTTCGGAATCTCTCTATCCATATTCTCTGTCTTTATTTACTGTTTTATGTTGCCGCCGTCCTGTCGCGTAAACGGACAGCCGCGATTCTTCGTCCTTATACTTGCGAAATCCGTGCCAAAAATGTAAATCATTGAAAACAAGCGTTAAAACAAAAAAGCAGAGTGTCCGTTTTCGGACACTCTGTACATTTTCGGATAGCGGGCCGGTACACAAAAGGGACAGGCAAGGCACATCCCGCCGACAACATGCTTTAGTAACGGCAATACCAACCTTTGGTACAGCCGATACCAACAGCCGGTACAAGGAATACCAACGCTTGGTACGACGTGTACCTAAGGCTGGTACGCTTCGTACCTAAGCAGGGTACACGACGTACCAAAGTGCGGTATCTCTTTGGTACGCGCACCTCACTGAATTACAATAGGATATAAAAGCCGTAATCCGCTTATCTCAAACGCAGCCTGTCGCCTACTTCCGGCACGTATTCCGCATCCTTGCGGTTCATCTTATACAGGTTCTTCAGGCGGATGCCGTACGTCTGCGAGATGGAGTGCATGGAATCGCCGTCTTTCACGATATAAACGGTATGAGGCTTGGCCGCTTTCTTGCGCTTGCCTTTCAGATAGATGATATCGCCGGCCTCTAAGGTATAGTCTTTATGCAGGTCGTTATATTTCACCAGTTTGCGCCAACTGATGCCGAACTCCTTGCCCAGGAAGTGGAAGGTATCTCCGTCACGTGCCACGACATAGGCTATGTCATTGGCGATATACACCTGGTGCGGATTGGCGAGCCAGGGCTTCTTCTTCAATTCCTTCTCCCAATTGCGGGCTTCACGCTTGCTCATACCGCGGCTGTCATACTTATATAAGTCGTAGTCCTCGATGATGGTTATCAAGCGGTTGGCGTAAGAGGGGTCTGTGGCATAGCCCGCTTTTTTCAGGCCGCGCGCCCAGCCTTTGTAGTCGGTAATCTTCAACTTAAACAGGAAAGCGTAGCGGGCGCCGCGTTTCAAGAAAAGCGAGTGGTCTTCGTAGGAATCCTTCGGATTGCGGTAGGCGCGGAAACACTCGTTACGGGCATCATCGTCGTGCCGCACACTACGTCCCCGCCAACTGCTTCCGCACTTTATGCCGAAGTGGTTGTTGCTTTTACGCGCCAGCGTACTTTGCCCCGCACCGCTTTCCAGCAGACCTTGCGCCAGCGTAATGCTGGCGGGTATCTTATGTTCCTTCATCTGCTCTACGGCAAGCGGAGCATATTGCTTTATGTATTCATTGTAGCGGGAGTTTCTGCGTTGCGCCTGCGTGGCTACGGAAACAAGAAGAAGCGCTATGATAGCGGTCAGTCTGAAAATAGGTTTCATGCTTCAAATGTTGAATTTGACACAAAAGTCTGCAAAAGAATTGAAAAAACCAATCTCTTTCCTATCTTTGTAACATTAATTACAATAAACCATTACTCTATGAAAGACCTGAACATACAGATTGCTATCAAGATATACGACTACGAAGAACTGAGTGCCGCCGACCGCGAGCTGATGGATGCCGCCCGTCAGGCAACTTTCCGCAGCTATGCCCCCTACTCGCATTTCTCCGTGGGCGCGGCAGCCCGATTGGCAAACAATACGATTGTTACAGGTACCAACCAGGAGAATGCAGCCTATCCATCGGGACTTTGCGCGGAACGCACCACCTTGTTCTATGCCAACTCCCAATATCCCGACCAAGCCGTAGAAACGCTTGCCATAGCCGCCCGCAACGAACGCGGGGAGTTTCTGGAAGAACCCATTCCCCCATGCGGCGCCTGCCGGCAGGTGATGCTCGAAACGGAGAAACGCTTCAAACGCCCCATGCGCATCTTGCTGTTCGGCGAAAAAGGCATTTATGAACTGAAGAATGTAGGCGCATTGCTGCCGCTTTCATTCGATGCGTCTTCCATGTTATAAACAAGATGTGTACCTTATTATAAATAAAATGCGTACCTTTGCAACCGCTAACCAATAAATACCACCGATGAGAATAGTTAAGTAAAGACAGCACATTTCGGTAAACATCACTTTATACATGCTTTTCATATCAGAACGCTGAGCATCACTCAAAAGGTGTATGTTTGGCCTTTACTGTGTTTGTCTGTTCCCCACAGCCTTGCGAGAGTTGAAAATGTGTCATGCGGACACCTATGTTATCTACCCTGAACACAGTATTTTTATGAGTATCATTATCAAAGACCTCAGCTATATCCATACCGATAAGGAAGTTTTGTTTTCCAACCTCAATCTGATTATCAATTCCGGAGAAAAGACCGCGCTGACAGGCAACAACGGTTGCGGAAAGTCCACCCTGATGCGTATCCTTGCGGGAGAAGTATCGCCGGGCGGCGGCAGCGCGTATTGCTCCGGGCATCTTTTCCATGTACCCCAGCATTTCGGGCAGTACGACGGCCGGACGGTTGCGCAGGCATTGGGCATAGACCGTAAGCTAACCGCTCTCCATGCCATCCTGAACGGTGATGCGGCGGAAGAACACTTCGTCCGGCTCGATGACGACTGGAATATCGAAGAACGCGCCCAAGCCGCGCTCGACGCATGGCAGTTGGCCGGTATCTCCCTTTTGCGCCCGTTAAAGGAGTTGAGCGGCGGAGAGAAAACACGCCTGTTCCTCACCGGCATGGAGCTGGGAGAGCCGGACACCATACTGCTGGACGAGCCGACCAATCATCTGGATACCGCCGGACGGGAACGCTTGTATGATTTCGTACGCCGCACTTCGGCTACGGTACTCGTTATCAGCCACGACCGTACCCTGCTAAACCTGCTACCCGCCATTTGCGAGCTTTCCCGCAACGGACTGGCTTACTACGGCGGTAATTACGACTTCTATAAAGAACAGAAGGAAGTACACCGCAACGCCCTGCAACAGCAGTTGGAAGAAAAAGAAAAGGCTTTGCGCCTCGCCCGCAAAACCGCCCGTGAAGTGGAAGAACGGAAAGCCAGGCAAAACACACGAGGCGAAAAGGCTTCCATAAAGAAAGGTATTCCGCGTATCCTGTTGGGCGGCCTGAAAAATCACGCCGAAAACAGCAGTAGCAGGCTCAGTAATGTCCACGCCGAAAAGGCGGGAAAGATTCAGCAGGAAATAACAAGCCTGAAAGGCTCCTTATCGCGAACCGACAAGTTGAAAACAGACTTCAACGCCCCGGCATTGCATACAGGCAAAATACTCGTTACGGCACGGGATATCAATTTTCATTACCCGGACAGCGACGCAAATCTTTGGCCGGCTCCCCTCAGCTTTCAGCTGCGCAGCGGCAGCCGATTGTGCATTAAAGGGAATAACGGCAGCGGTAAGACAACCCTGCTGAAACTGATTACCGGCGAACTGGCACCGACCGGCGGAGCGATAGAGCGTGCAGACTTTACCTATGTTTATCTGGATCAGGAATACTCCCTTATCCAAAATGGATATACCGTTTCGGAACAAGCGGAAACCTTCAATCTGCGGCATCTGCCGGAACATGAAATAAAGACCATCTTAAACCGTTATCTTTTCCCGCAGGACGTTTGGAACAAGCCTTGCGGCAAATTAAGCGGCGGTGAGAAAATGCGCCTTGCCTTCTGCTGCCTGATGATTGCCGATAACACTCCCGACATATTTATGCTGGACGAACCTACCAATAATTTGGACATCGAAAGCGTTGAAATCATCACGGCCGCGATACGTAACTATCAAGGTACCATACTTGTTATCTCGCACGACCGGGAATTTCTGAAAGAAGCGGGAATTGAACAAGAAATAAGCTTTTTTCTGTAAAATTGGTAAAAACAACTGTAATCCATATACACAAACTAATGATAAACTCCGTATTTTTGCGACGATAAAACTATTATGACTATGTTACGTACTATCAGACTGACACTTGCAATTGTATTCTTTGCGCTCGTCACGCTCCTGTTCCTCGATTTTACCGGAACGCTGCACGGATGGATGGGCTGGATGGCAAAGATACAGTTTCTCCCCGCACTGCTCGCACTGAATGTAGGTGTGGTATTGCTGCTTGTTGTATTGACCTTGCTGTTCGGACGGGTCTATTGTTCCGTTATCTGTCCGCTCGGCGTATTTCAGGATGTCATCTCCCGGTTTGCGGGCAAACGGAAGAAAAACCGCTTCCGCTACTCTCCCGCAAAAAAATGGCTGCGTTATGGAATGCTGGCATTGTTTGCCGTCACCCTCATTGCGGGGGTACGTTTTCATGCGGTCGCTTCGCTGCTCGAACCGTACAGCTCTTATGGGCGTATCGCTTCCAATCTTTTCGCTCCCGTCTACCAGTGGGGCAACAATCTGCTGGCATACCTGGCGGAACGGGCGGACAGCTACGCTTTCTATGAAACAGAGGTGTGGATGAAAAGCCTGCCTACGTTCATCATAGCGTCCCTTACTTTTGCCGTACTCATCATATTGGCATGGAGAGGCGGGCGTACGTACTGTAACACGATTTGTCCGGTGGGTACGGTACTCGGCTTCTTGTCCAAGTATTCCTTTTTCAAACCGGTTATAGACACAGCGAAGTGCAACGGCTGCGGACTTTGCGCACGCAACTGCAAAGCTTCGTGCATCAACTCCAAAGCTCACGAAATCGATTACAGCCGTTGCGTGGCGTGCATGGATTGTCTGGATAAATGTAAGCAGGGCGCCATCATCTACACCCGCCGTCATAAAGCAGGTGTAGAGAAAGTAGCTGCCCGGAATCAGTCCCGTGCAGCGACCGGTGCTGCCGAACCGATAGATGATACCCGGCGCGCATTCCTCTCGGCAACGGCAGTGTTGGCCGCTACCGCGGCCTTAAAGGCGCAAGAGAAGAAAGTGGATGGCGGACTGGCTGTCATCGAAGATAAGAAGATACCCGCACGTGCCGCCGCCATCACTCCGCCGGGGTCGTTGAGCGCACGCAATTTCGCGCAACACTGTACAGCCTGCCAACTATGCGTTGCCGTATGTCCCAACCAAGTACTGCGCCCCTCTTCCGACCTGACGAAACTGATGCAGCCGGAAATGTCCTACGAGCGCGGCTACTGCCGTCCCGAATGTACCAAGTGTTCGGAAGTGTGTCCGGCAGGTGCAATCCGGCCGATAACGAAAGCTGACAAATCTGCTATCCAGATAGGCCACGCCGTATGGATAAAGGAGAATTGCATCTGCATCACCGATGACGTGGAATGTGGAAACTGCGCCCGCCATTGTCCGGTCAGCGCCATACAAATGGTAGCTTCAGACCCCGGGAATCCGGAGTCAAAAAAAATACCCGTTGTCAATACCGAACGCTGCATCGGCTGCGGAGCATGTGAGAATCTTTGCCCGTCACGCCCGTTCAGCGCAATCTATGTGGAAGGACATATTATGCACAGGACGGTGTAAAGACCAGGTGAAAAAGCAGTAATACGATGAGGTGATGAGATAATGAAGTGATGAGACGCTGAAGTAGCGCTGAAGCAGTGATGAAGCAGTGATGAAGCAGTGATGAAGCAGTGATGAAGCGGCAAGGTAATGAAAGAGTATCATCACGAATTATATAAATAAACGACTGAATCAATTAATATCATTGGGGACTTATGGATAAGAATAATAACCATAACAATAATAATAGCAATAAGATTAATCGCCGGGACTTTTTCAAGCTTGCCGGCGCAGGGACGCTCGCATCGGCAGCCGCGCTGTATGGCTGTTCCGGTAAAAACAACAGTTCGGACAGCGAATCGGCCGCTTTGGGCGAGATTCCTACCGATAAGATGGTCTACCGCACCAATCCTACTACGGGCGACCGTGTATCGTTATTAGGCTACGGCTGTATGCGCTGGCCTACCCGGAAACGGGCTGACGGAAACGGGGATGAGATAGACCAGGAAGCCGTCAACGAACTGATAGACTATGCCATTGCCCACGGCGTGAATTACTTCGATACATCCCCGGCATATGTGCAGGGTATGTCCGAGCGTGCCACGGGTATCGCCCTGAAGCGCCACTCGCGTGAAAAGTTCTTCCTCGCCACCAAACTGTCCAACTTCAGTCCCAGCACCCACAGCCGTGAGGAGTCACTTGCCATGTATCACCGCTCTTTCCGTGAACTGCAAGTGGATTATATCGATTATCTGCTGTTGCACGGTATCGGCATGGGCGGTATGGAAGCCCTGCGCAGCCGCTATCTGGATAACGGCATGCTCGACTTCCTTCTGAAAGAACGTGAAGCGGGGCGCATCCGCAATCTCGGTTTCTCTTATCACGGCGACATCAAAGTTTTCGATTATCTCCTCTCCCGACACGACGAACTGAAATGGGATTTCGTACAAATCCAGCTGAACTACGTCGACTGGAAACATGCCAAAGAAGTAAATACCCGCAATACGGATGCCGAATATCTGTATGGAGAACTCGTAAAGCGCGGCATACCTGCCGTCATCATGGAGCCGTTATTGGGCGGACGCCTCTCCAAACTGAACGACCACCTGATGGCACGCCTGAAACAACGCCGTCCGCAAGACAGCGTAGCTTCCTGGGCATTCCGCTTTGCCGGAACCTTTCCCGATGTGCTGACGGTGTTAAGCGGCATGACGTATATGGAACATCTGCAAGACAATCTCCGCACCTTCTCCCCGCTCGACCCCTGCACGGAAGAAGAAATGGCGTTGCTGGAAGATACGGCGCAGATGATGCTGACCTATCCCACCGTTCCGTGCAACGACTGCAAATACTGCATGCCTTGTCCCTACGGTCTGGACATCCCCGCCATATTGCTGCATTACAACCGATGCATCAACGAGGGCAATGTGCCTAAAAGCAGTCAGGACGAGAACTATCGCGAAGCACGCCGCGCCTTCCTCATCGGCTATGACCGCAGCGTACCGAAGCTTCGCCAGGCAAGTCATTGTACCGGATGCAACCAATGCAACCCGCATTGTCCGCAGGGCATTGATATTCCCAAAAAGTTACAGGAAATAGACCTATTTGTAGAAAATCTCAAACAAGAGAGACTATAATACAAACGGAGAAAGAAAATACGCCCTATCTTTGGCGGAGCAAATAATGAAGAAAGTAATACGAATGAAGAAAAAAGCAATATTACTCCTTTCGATAACCGGTATCTGGGCAATGGCGGGATTCGCGCAAACAACAAAAGACAGCACGCGCATTGCCGGAAGCCTGACAATAGATGAAGTGGTAGTCACCGGAACAAGAAACGAAACGGATATACGGCATCTGCCAATGACCATCTCCGTAGTCAACCGCAAAGTGCTGGAACAAAGTTTTCAGCCGTCCGTTCTGCCCGTACTGACGGAGCAAGTGCCCGGCCTGTTCACCACGAGCCGCGGTATCATGGGATACGGCGTGTCTACGGGAGCGGCGGGCGGAATGAGCCTGCGCGGTATCGGCGGCAGTCCTACGGCAGGCTTGCTGGTGCTGATTGACGGACATCCCCAATATATGGGATTAATGGGGCACCCCATTGCCGACGCCTATCAGACCATGCTGACCGACCGGGTGGAAGTGCTTCGTGGCCCCGCCTCGGTGCTGTACGGCTCCAACGCCATGGGCGGCGTCATCAATATCGTGACCCGCAAGATGCAGGAAGACGGCATAAAGACCAATGCGCAAATTGGTTACGGTTCCTACAATACATTACAGACGGAGGTTTCCAACCGCATCAAGAAAGGGCGTTTCAGCAGTATCGTCACCGGCTCTTACAACCGTACCGACGGACATCGCGACGATATGGAATTCGAGCAATACGGCGGTTACGCCAAGCTGGAGTATGACTTCAACGATGCCTGGAAACTGTGGGGCGACGTAAATATCACCCAATTCAAGGCTTCCAATCCGGGCGAAGCCGGTAATCCGTATATAGACAATGATTCACGCGTCACGCGCGGCATGACTTCGTTCGCTCTCGAAAACCATTATGAGAAAAGCTCCGGCGCCTTGAGTTTCTTTTACAACTGGGGACGCCATAAAATCAACGACGGCTATCATCCCGGCGGAACACCGCAGGAATCCCACTTCAATTCCAAAGACCGGATGCTGGGCGTGTCGTGGTACCAAAGCGCAACGCTTTTCACCGGCAACCGTCTGACTATGGGTTTCGACTATCAGCACTTCGGCGGCGAATCATGGAACAGAGTGGTGGCCACCGGCGAACGTATTCCGGGGGTAGACAAGCAAATGGATGAATTTGCCGGATATGTCGACTTCCGTCAAGACCTCGGCGAATGGCTGTCTTTGGATGCCGGTATCCGTGTAGACCATCATTCGCACGTAGGTACGGAATGGATTCCATAAGGCGGACTTTCGTTTCACTTGCCCGAACAGGTGGAAATGAAGGCGATGGTAAGCAAGGGCTTCCGCAATCCCACTATTCGTGAAATGTACATGTTTCCGCCGCAGAACCCGGATTTAAAAGCGGAAAGTCTGATGAATTACGAGCTGTCCTTCTCACAAAGGATGTTGGACGGTGCTTTGTCTTACGGCATAAATATCTACTACATCGACGGTGACAACATGATTATGACCGTTCCCACGGACGGCAAGCCCAAGAACGTCAATACCGGCGAGATTGAGAACTGGGGTCTCGAAACCAATATCGGCTACCGCATCAATCCTCACTGGCAAGTAAACGCCAATTATAGCTGGCTGCACATGGAGAATCCGGTGGTTGCCGCTCCCGAACATAAACTCTATGCGGGTGTTGACTTTACACGAGGCCGCTGGGGAGTATCAACCGGGGTGCAATATATAAAAGACCTTTACACCAACGTAAGCAAAGGTAAGGAGAAGAAAGAAAGTTTTGTTCTTTGGAATCTGCGTGCCAATTATCGTTTATGCCGTTATGCCGACCTCTTTGTAAGAGGTGAGAACCTGCTGGCGCAACGTTACGAAATCAACGACGGCTTCCCGATGCCCAAAGCCACCGTTATGGGCGGAGTGAACATCAACTTCTGACAAAATCAGGCATTACCGTCGTCAAGACCGTAGCCGTTTGAAATAATAGTTATAACTTTGTAAGCATAAAAATGATTATTTGATAAACCAATAAGATTACTCTATAAACTATAAGAACATGGAAACAAAAACTGTAAAACTCTATTCGCTGGATTACAGCAATGCAAAAACTTACTTAATGGCCGCATTGTTCATTGCAGGCAATATGGCGCTTCCTCAGCTTTTCCACCTTATACCGCAAGGTGGTATAACATGGTTGCCCATCTATTTCTTTACCCTAATCGGCGCCTACAAATTCGGCTGGAAAGTGGGATTGCTGACTGCCGTTCTTTCTCCGGTAATCAATTCGCTGCTGTTCGGGATGCCTCTTCCGGCAGTGCTTCCTGCCATTCTGTTGAAGTCCGTATTACTGGCGGTAGCAGCCGGTTGGGCGGCACACCGCTTCAACCGCATCTCTCTGCCTATTTTATTGGCTGTCGTACTGTTCTATCAGGTGGCAGGTACTTTAGGCGAGTGGGTTATGGTTGGCAGCTTCTTCCAGGCCGTACAAGATTTCCGTATCGGTCTGCCGGGAATGGCAATGCAGGTAGCAGGCGGGTATGCGTTGATAAAATATAGCGCATCGCTGTAATACATTGCAGGATTATCAAAAGTGGCGGAACTGTTTTCCGTACACTGTTTTACCAAAAGCATAGAGGCCGTTGGCTTCAACTCAAAAAGAAAACCTTAGAATCGATAATCAGAGAAAGAAATGATGAACTTTTTCTGCTTATCGAATTCTAAGGTTTCAACCAATATAATCTACGAGAATCAAAAACGTCAGTTTCTCAACAAAGAGACAGAACCGCTACTTTATCTTGTCATATTGCTGTTCTGCTTTAATTTCCGTATAAGCAGGCGCATCTATCATCTCGACCAATGCCCTCAAAACAGGTCCTTCACCCATAGGGTCGTTTTTCCATTGCGGACGGTTATAATAAAATGATAAAGAAGGCATAATTCCCGTACCTGCACAAATCGCAGTGACATCACCCTCGGGCGTGATTTTTGTCAGCATCCCTTTCAAGCCTTCCCATGCCACATAGATATAATCAGGATGTAACCATCCTTCTTTAACTCCCCTGGCAATGCCGAAAACAAACATGGACGTTCCGGTTATCTCTTCATAAGAATCCGGTTTGTCGAGCAACTGATGCCATAACCCGTTAGCGCCCTGATAACGGATTACTCCATCCGTCTGCATCCGGAAGTTCTCGATGACATCTTCACGCATAGGATGATTTTCAGGCATTCTCGACAGTAAATCTGCCGTTGCCATAAATATCCATCCGTTGGCTCTTGACCAATGAGCTACTCCGTGTATCTTCGTGTCGGTATGGTAACAGTGATAATATACTCCCTTTTCCGGACACCACAGATAGCGGGTATAATTCAATATCTGATTGGCAGCATCATCGAAATACTTATTATCTCCCGTCACCTCTCCCATTCTTACCAGAAAGGAAAGAGCCATAAAAGCATCATCAGCCCATACCGTATTTACATGCGGCCACAACCGGGCAATAGTGCCATCGGCGAGCCGGGGCTCGGAAAACATCAAATGATGATTGGTGCTTTCAATATATTTCCGGAACGCTTCGTCAGGATGCTTCCGGTTCAAATCAATCAGGCTTGCTCCCATCGGTCCGTTATCGTCCAAACGTTTATTACGATAAATCATGTGCCAGTTCAAGGCGTTCACCGCTTTCCAACCCTCATTCTTCAGCGTTTCTTCATACAATCGGCGGAAATAAGATTGATTGTCCGCGTCAAATACGAAATCCATGTTTTTCAATACATAGTTTTCGTATTTGGAATTACCCAGCTTATTACCCAATTCCATTAAGGCGATATTGGTAACTCCGTTCGTATAATGCCAATCCAGATATTTACTCTTGACCTTCACCGCTTTACTCAATGGCGTATTCTTTAAGGATGTATAGGTCTTCCCGCTTTTCTTATCCACAAACTCATAAGTGGTGGACGCTAAAATACGGTCGGCTATCTTCACCGCCATCTCTCTGGCTTTGTCATTCGTTTGCGCCCCTGCCGGCACGCTACACAATTGCAACACGCTTATAAAAACAAGACATAATTTTTTCATCATTCGGTATTCTATTTAATCAGAAATATATAATTCTCTATATTCGTATATCCATTGGACGCTATCTTCATGGCATCTGCCGGATCGTTCTTATCAAGGCCGTATTTATCTTCAAACTCGTCCGGCATACCGTCATTATCGGTATCCGCGGGAGCATCCGCTGATTTTATACTGCCCGGCCCTTTTGTCGGTATATCTTCTTCCGTATGGATAATCAGCCCTTTTTTCCCTAATGAAGTCAGTTCGTCAATAAGATAGGCATCCACCTCATCCCGTGCGGGCAGGGAAGCTCCGCCATTATCGACAATCCATTCATAGGCTTCCTGAGCAGTCATCAGTCCTTTTATTTCGGGATGTATATCGGACGGACGTTCAAGGAACGTAGGAGAAGTTATAATCTCCTCTCCGGCTACAACCGACTTCTTCATGCAGTCCGCACGTTCCAGTTCACGGCCATTCAATACGCCATCCTTATTATCATCATAGAAGTTACCGGACAAATAGGCGCTGAAATGCTCGTTATATCGGGTAAAGGGAGCCGTCGCGCCTAACTTCTTGCCATCGTAATTATCTGTAGTTCCTACTATAAAATAATTATTCCGAATATCCGCATCCGATTTTTGCTCGGTATCCCCCATAATGTAAGCACCGCCATTTCCCCAATTATAAAGGACATTGTTTACGAACTGATTCAGTCCTTTCACTTTCGGATTACGGGTTTTATTGTCTATATACAGATTACGGTACAAAGTAACCCCGTTGTTTATCGTAGTCTGGATAAGGCCGCCGCAAGAATGGGGTTGCAGTCCCTGCCCTATGAACGAATTCTGTATAGTGATATTCCGAGGTTGGTCGGCAGGCTTTTTAGGGTCTCCATTGATGGAGAAACATTCATCGCGTCCCCATGTTACGGACATGTGGTCGAAAATCATATCCGACCCGTAGGCGATACCGGCCGCATCTTTACCTTCACGGCCGTTCATGCCCATTCGTACACGTAAATAACGGCATATCAAATTGTCCGCCCCCGAAAAGGAAACCCGATTGCCATACACGACAACTCCGTCACCCGGAGCTGTCTGTGCTGCAATTGTCAAATTCTTTGAGAAGTCGAGAGGAGACTCTAATTTGATTATCCCTGCTACCTTAAATACAATAATACGGTTGGGCTTACTGACGGCATCACGTAAAGAACCCTTACCCGAATCCGCCAAAGTCGTTACTTGATACACTTCACCCGTTCTGCCGCCTGTGGCATGCCGTCCGTACCCTTCCGCACCGGGAAAGGCCAGTACTTCACCATAATCCGGAAAAGGAACCGCCGGATTATCTTTTCCTTCTTCTTGGTTGCAGGACAGGAATACCCATGCAAGACTAAAGAGCCCTATTAGATTCATAGTACATCTCATTAATTAGAGTTTTTAGCTTTTTATTAAATTTGCAGATAATCAATCCAATACTGTAATCCAACGAGGATCGCCATATTCCGACTTATATATAACGGATTCCGCATCAATCACAGTAAAGTCATTCTCCTCGATATTACGGAATAATGAAGCATCATCCGTATCCAATGAGATAAGTGTCAAACCGGCATCAGACATCTTTTCAAAATCCGATGTGCAATAATTACCTTTCGAATCTAAATTGATACCGCCTGCATCGAGCACTTTACTTTCACTGCTGCCAAAGACGCAATTATTTACCGACAAATTCAGCGGAGCAGTCAGTTTGGAGAAATTTCCAACAGCCCTATAAGTGTTTTTACCATCCTTATTCGAGCCCCAGTTGTAGAAAGTACAATTAGAAATAACAACCTTGTTACCTGCGGCAATAGGAACATTAGCAGTAGGCGCTCCAAACACACCGGGTGAAATATAAAACTCATAGAATGTGGAATTAGTGACAGAGACATCATTCCATACATTAGAGCCTTTATTTATAGCATGAATAAAACCGAATTGCTTTGTTACAGCACTAGTATTAATACCTGAAACCAAACAATTATCTATACGGATATGGTTGATTGTAGTTACCCCTTCACTGGCGTCGCTCATCATTAGGACAGCAGACGGTAAAACTATATCCGAGTTTGTAATTTCAAATCTGTCTATTGTAAAATCAGTGCCGGCATCATGCTTCCCAATATTCAGTAAACGTGTCTTACTACCCTTACTGGGCTTACTGTCAGTCCAGGTTTCCTTAATATTCACATTATCAACAACAAAATATTCAATATCAGGCATATTGCCACTTTCCGGTTTTACGTTGAAGCATCCCTCACGAATATACAAGGTAGGACGTTCTCCCGGATTGGCAAGAAGAGCAATGCTCTTGGTCAATTTTATATCGCCGGTTTTCGCAGCTACTTCCCCGCCTGCTGTCAGGTAGTAATCAACTCCATTCTTCAATTGGAATACAAGGGCTTGCTTACTTGCATCTGTCATACCGGCCTTTATCTTATCCATCAAATCGACACCATCTTCTACCACAACCGCATCAGCAGGCATTCCCGCAGTGGTAAACCTTTGTTGATTGTATTTCTCCGCGCCTTCCGGTGCAGCGCTATTTGTTAAAGCCACATAGTACGTGATACGAGGGGTTAATCCTGTAATTGTATATTGTCCGGCGGAAGCATTTTCCAAACTGATTTGTCTTTCCTCTGTGGTCCCTTCTTCCCATATCGCCAATCCGTCAACCGGATTTTTCTCTGATACCACCCATTTGATTTCTACAGAAGTCTCACTAATCCGCGAACCTTCCACGGCATATAAAATTTTAGGAATGGTACGGGACAAAGTTGAAATGGAAGAACCCATTTCCGTCCAATTCGATGTGATGGCAAGAGATTCGTTATTGGCTCTGACACGAGCATAAAACTTAGTCTCATAACGTAAATTCGTAAACACACACTTACCATGCTCCACTGTCTGCGTTTCCAACTTTTCCGACTGAAACGTGGCATCCTGTGAAAGTTCTACCGTATATGAAGTCGCTTCACCGGAGGTTCTCCAGGCCAAGGTTATGGTATTATCCTCTGCAAAACAGGAAGAAGCTATAAAAGAAGGTCTGAATAAACGGGGCATTTCCGTCTTATCGTCTTCACACGCCATGCAAGCAAACAGACAAAAAAGTAAAAGCGGTACTATATATCTTGTTTTCATCCTACTGTTAGTTTTAATATCCATAATAATTTTTCAATAATCCCTGATGGCTCGACAATGCGTCCGGCGGTATAGGAACCAAATAGCGTACAGGATCTATCTCGGGATTTACAGACCCGGCATTCGAAGCGTTGATATATCCATAGAACGAATGCAGAATACGGGCAGACGGTTCCCACTGGCGAGGGCTGGCGTTTTTGACTTGCGTACAATATTGAACGCACATATCTACGCGCGAGTAACCGGTAGGATTCTTAGAAGGATATGCAGGTAGCGCCTCGTCATAAGAATTGACATCACCTTCCTTATACCAATCCATTGTTTCGGCTACACATACCGGGAACAGCGTTTTATCAGCCGGTACCATCTTATAATAGGCTACGGCCGGATAAGAATCAAAACGCGCATTATAAGTAGGATCTTCAAAAGGAGTTGTCGTATTTTCATACTGCTTAGTGCGGGCAACCTTACCTAATTCAATCCAATCGAAATACAAGTTATATAATGTTTTGCCATACAAGTTCCAGCGCGCCAAATCATAGCGTCTATGCTTTTCTCCGCCAAACTCCCACGCACGTTCCTGAACAATAGCGTTGAAGAAATCTTCTTTTGTCCCCAAAGCATCTACATAGGCTTCCACCTTTTCCGCATGGTCTTCCTGCGCAAAGGCTCTCTTACGTACCTGCTTCAAAGCATCCTTGGCTCCCGCCGTCGGCCCGTCATGGTTTTCATTGGCAGCTTCCGCATACATCAACAGCACATCGGCATAACGCATATACGTATAGTTAATCCCCGTACCCTTATTGGATGTGCTGCCCAGCGGAGATTCCATAAACAAACGGTTCCACTTGCCGCAGCCGACAGTAAGTTCGGAAAAAGGTTTCTGAACAATAGAACTCATCCCCGAATTTTCATAACGGAACATTTCGCAGGTAATATCCCTACGTAAATCCGCCTTATCAAAAGATAACATATACGTAAGCGCTAATTTGGCACCGCCCGACGAATATCCGTGAGGAGCATTGGAAGCGTTCACACCTTCCGAATTCTTTGACGATACGATATATGTTCCCCAAGAATAAGCCAATTCTCCTGAACCGCCCACCTTAGCCGGTACATCAAAAATATTATCATCGGCAACCGGTACTATCCAATTACATTCATCTACCCAAACCTGGCGGAAAGAGCGGGCCAAAGAGTGTTTACCCTCGGAGATAACCTTTCCGGCATATTCCTCGGCTATTTTATAATACTCCTTCCAATCATCACTCCGTTCCATTGCACCCACAGCCGCAGGATTATCATAATCCGGTCGGAGGCTCCAGCCACCTCTTTGCAAAGCAATACGTGCTATCAGTGCCTGGCAGAATTCTCTTGAAGCAGCTTCCACTCCTCTGTCGGATTCTTCCGCATACAACATCAAAGGTTCTACTTCTATCAAATCATTTATCATATCTGTCAATATCGTATTGCGGTCTGTCGCCCCAATAAACAATTCATCCTTATTTCCGGCAGATGTTCTTCTGTACGGCACATCACCCCAGTTTCTGACAAGTTCCAGATAATACATGGCGCGCAAAACTTTCGCTTCTCCATAGTAATGCATCAAACGAGACGGTTTAGTCTTATCGGCGGCGGCAAACAACGGACTCTGTTCGATACCCTCTATAACGTCATTCGTACGGTTCACCCCGTCATACATACCCGTCCAAATATCACCATACGACTTTATATCACCCGTACTCGGCACATACGCACGCTCATTGAGGTTAGATGCGGTGGACAGTCCGCTAAACTCCACATCCGTATTAAACAGCATCTTCTTAAGCAAGACCCCTACCCAACCCTTACCGCTGACCATAGGCACATACATGCCATTGACAGCAGTAGCGATTTCGGATTCGCTGCCAAATACATAATTCTTATCAAACGTAGACGGAGAATTTACATCCAGATAATCTGAACAGGAAGCAAACAGTAATATGCTCGCAATTACCGATATATATATTTTTCTCATACTCTATATAATTTTAAAAATTCAAATTAACACCGACTGTATAAACACGGCTACGCGGAGTTACATTGTTATCAATACCCGGCGTCAAACCTTTTTGGATATTCACTTCCGGATCGTAACCGCTATATCCTGTTATCGTAAACAAGTTACTTCCGGAGAAATACAAGCGCAAGCTTTTAACTCCCAAAGATTGCAACCAATGTTTAGGAAGCGTATAACCGACCGTCAAAGTACTCAAACGAAGGAAAGAGCCGTCTTCAACCAAATCGGTCATTGTTATACCCTGAGTTACGGACATCCAAGAGTAAGTTTTGGCATTCTCATTCAATGCAGCCAAGGCAACAGGGTCACTGGAAACATTTACCCCGGCGTCATCCACATAACGGAAACGATTGGCAAGATTCATATCCGTAGATAAGTTGGAATAATTACGACGGACAGCCGAGTGCAGGTAGAGTTTATTCACATTGAGCACATCAAAATCACACATGTAATTGAAGAATGCCGTAAAGTCCAGATTTTTCCAGTTACCGGAAAGACCGAAACCGCCGGTCACTTTAGGATTGGTATCACCTATCACCGTCATATCATCTTCCGTAATCAGGTTCGATTCGGAATCGGACAGTTTCTTGAATTTCATGGCGCCCGGCTTAAAGGCGAAGTTACCGGAACTGAATGATGAATTGTCGGGTACGCCCGGCTTCAAAGTCCATTTTTTAGTCGTCGCGTCGAAATCAAAATCATCTACCTTATAGAACCCGTCATTGACGAATCCGTAAATCAATCCCATGCTTTTGCCTACTTCCATCTTATAGTTATACGTTCCATACCAGTTGGACAATGAGGCTTTGGTTTTCCATTCGGTCTCACCGGTAGCCAGTTTGTCCACCTTATTCTTATTGAACGCGACGTTGAAATTTGCCGATAACTGGAAATTCTTTGTCTGAACGATTTTTGCGTCCAAAGAAATTTCAACTCCTTTATTTGAGGTCTGTCCCACATTTGTCATCTGACGGGAGTAACCCGATGAATTGGGAATGATGGAAGGAACCAACAAGTCCTTGGTAGTATTCCAATATACATCGACCGTACCGCTCAAACGATTTCTAAAGAATCCGAAATCCAAACCGATATTACGGGTTATGGTTGTTTCCCATTTCAAGTCAGGGTCATAAAGATAGGTCTGGTCGGCAAACTGATAATAATTATACTCTTCATTGCCGAAAGCGGGAGCGCTCGTTCCGCTGTATACGCGATAGATATTATGCCACAAATCATTACCGATACGGTTATTACCTGCCAGACCGTAGCTGGCTCTCAACTTCAAGTCGGAAATGAATCTTATAGGCTTCATCCACTTTTCATTGGAAATTCTCCAGGCAATAGAACCTGCCGGAAAATATCCCCATTGCTTACCGGGAGCAAACTTGGTAGACCCGTCGGCACGAACCGTCAGAGTGGCATAATAACGATTTTTGTAATCATACAATGCACGTCCGAAGAAAGAGGATGTTCTGTCGGGAGCGCTTCTGTAACTGGTGCTCTGATTGGGAGTTCCCAAAGCAAAATTCTCCAAAGCCGCCTCTGCCGTTACTGAAACCGGAAATAGCTTCGCGCTCATAAACGTATTATCGTTCTGCGCATGGTTAATTTCCTGTCCCAGCATTATATTGACATTGTGAGACTTATTAAACGAGTTACGATAGGTCAGCGTATTTGCCAGACGATATGATTCCTTATGGGTTTTGGTACGCTTAGCCGAAGGCATATTGTTCATACCCGCAGCAGAAGCCGTACTGGACAACGGGCCGTAAAACTGATTGTCATTTGCATGAGTCGTACTGATTCCATACTCGGAACGAAATTGTAGCCCTTTTATCACATCCCACACCAAGGCAGCTTTTAGGCTGATAGCCTGTTCGTCCCGTTTTCTGTAATTCTGTTTATTCTCTTCTACCGGAGTATATTTCTGATTCAGAGAGTTTCCGTCTTCATCCAGGTTTTCCTCGTCATCATCGGGGTCAACGGCAACTCCCGCCGACAATCCGTTGGTAGGGCGGAAACGAAGTGCGGTAACGATATTTGTTCCCGAAGTTCCGGCACCGTCAATGGTGCGTGTGCGATACGTTGCATTTGTTTCCAGTTTCAGATTCTTGAACAACTGATGATTCAATTTCAGGTTGATGTTATTACGTGTCAGTCCCGAACCAATCAACTGTCCCTCATCTTTATTGCGGGTATAACTTAAATTGAATTTAGTTTTTTCATTACCGCCGTTAACGGTTATATTATAATACTGTGAAAGAGGATTACCGCCCAAAATTTCATCCTGCCAGTCAGTAGTGTTCGTGTATTTGTACAAATCGATATCGTCATAATAGCCGAAGTTTTTGATAAAGCCCTCATCCGAACCTTTACGGATCATCTGGTATTCATATTCGGCCATTACAAACTCATAGTTGTTCATCACCGGTATTTTGCGTGCCAGCGTACGCATCTGCAGATAGCTGTTAAACTGCACCGTTGTTTTACCCATTTTAGGATTCTTGGTAGTCACGATAACAACACCGTTCGCACCTCTCGCTCCGTAAATAGCTGTCATTGACGCTTCTTTCAATACATCAATGGATTCAATATCCGTCGGCGGAATACCGCTCAAATCATCTACCGGAAAACCATCCACCAAAAACAACGGCGAGTTATCCTGGGTAATGGAACCACCGCCACGCACGCGAACGCTGATTTCAGCGTCCAACGCACCGTCTGTAGTGGTAATCTGTACACCGGCCATTTTTCCAGCCAAAGCATCGGCTACGGAAGCCGAAGCCACCTTGGATATAGACTCGGATGAAACAGATGCAATGGAACCCGTCACATCGCTACGGCGTATATTGCCATATCCCAATACCACAATTTCATCCAGCACATTCGCATCCTCACGTAAAGTTATATCCAGTTTTTTACCTTGCTGGGCTTTTACTTTGCGTGTCTCATAGCCGATGTAAGATATTTCCAGATTGGCATTATCCGTAACGTCCAGCGAAAAGCTGCCGTCAATACCGGTAACCGCTCCGTTGGTTGTTCCCTGCTCTCTGACAGTCGCACCGATGATAGGCTCCCCTGCATCATCCACAACCTTACCGATGGCTTTAACTCGCTTACTCTTTGTTTTTCCTTCCGGTTGTATCTTCTTTACTATTATTCGTTTATTCTGAATTTCGTAAGTCAGATTGTTTTGTCCCTGAAGAATTTGCTTAACGACATCATCAATCGTCGCTTTATCCGTAGATATTGAAATTCGCTTATTCGTATTTACATCCGCAGATGAAAACACAAATGAGTAACCGGATTTTTCTTTCAATAGTTCTATCGCTTCTTTCACCGTTATTTGCTTAGCTTTCAGTGATATATCTTGTGAAAAAGCAGAAAGGTGAAGACAAAGAGCTACTGAGGCTATTAAAACAGCCTTACTGAAGTTTCCCATAAACTTTTTGAATTTTTAATTAATGAATAGAAATAAGGTTTGGTAAAATTACCAAATAAAGCTGACTCCCGGAACATTATATCCGGGAAGCAAAATACCTGTGTCAGCCGGAAAAAGTAAATCTCATGCAATTCATGTTTCTCATATTTTATTTTTTAAGTTCAACATTAATATAGTATATATACACCGTTTTCGTATTTATAATTCATCTGCTGGGTCGAAGCCATCACATCCAGAATCTTATCAATCGTATTGGCCGAGATACCGAAACTTCCATAGAAACGTTTGTTGCGTAAAGAATCGGCAACTTCCACCTTAACATTATAGCTGCGCATCAGTTTCTTAGCTATATCTTCCAGCAGCTCCTCATCAAAGAAAAGCTCGTCGTTAATCCAGACATTAGCTTTGGCCGCCCTTGTGCTGCTTTTTACCATTTGACCGGTCACCTTGTTGAGAACCATTTTCTCGTCCGGCGTCAGATAAAGTTCAGGCATTTCCCTGATGCCGTTCCTAAGAGCCACCTTTCCTTCCATCAGATTCACCGTCACTTCTTCATCATCCGGATAGTTTCTGAAATTGAATTTCGTTCCCAGCACTCTCAGATTCAGTTCTTTCGTGTTTATTTCAAAAGGTACTTCTTCGTTCTTCATTACCTCAAAATACCCCTCTCCTTCCAAACGCAACCGGCGGTCATCTACTCCAAAACCCTGCGAATATATTATTTTCGATCCTGCGTTCAGCCATACCAATGTACCATCCGGCAAATAGAGTTTAGTATGCGCTCCCATAGGCGCCTCTACAACCATATCCGCAAAATTTTGCTTCACAGCCTGCTTTCCCTGCCAATAAGTAACAAATGGAATCATCAGAATCAGCACAACGGCAGCTACCCGCATAAAGGTTTTCCATGAGAAACGGAGCATCTGTTTTTGTTTCTTCTCCGCCCCGGCAACCCGTTGTCTGAATAAAGAGAATGCCTTGTCTTTATCAAACCGTACAGCAGTATCGGCAGCCCCCGAGGAAAACCATACCTCTAACTTATTCCGTACATATTTCCGATTAGACTCAGACTCCAAACTCCAACGTTTCAGTTCGGCAAAGGATTCTTTATCCAGTTTTCCCGAAAGATATCGAGTTATCAATAAATCTATATCAGTATGTTCTTCCAGTTGCATAATTCTGTTGCTTTATATATAAGACAAAAAAATCAAGAATGAGGGTAGTCGAAAATATATATTTTTTCAAATATCCATAAAAATATAAATAATCAATAAATGCAAATAGTTATCCAAACGCTTTTGAAGAAGAGCTAAAGCATTCTTTATATGATACTTAACCGTATTAATGGAGATTCCTAACTCTAAAGCAATCTCTTCGTACTTTTTTTGTTCAAAACGACTTTTTTTAAATACGGTGCGACATTCCACAGGCAGTTCTTCTATGCTGCGGGTCAATTCATCTTCCAGTTCTTGTTCGAGCAATACACCTAAGGGCTGATTCTCTTCCACAAAAACAGAATCGAGGAATTCCATATTTTCCGGCAGCATAAAAGATGAAAAATGCAGTTCTTCGCGATGGCTCAAGGATTGCAATTCATTCAGGCAACGGTTACGTACAGCACGCATCAGATAAGCACGTACAGAATACGTGATTTCTATCTCCCGGCGATGCTCCCATAAATAAAATATAGCGTCGTCCACCACCTCTTCCGAAAGAGCCGCATCATTCAATATCTGATTGGCGAAGCGACAAAGCAGGACATAATGATGCTCATAGATGTATTTAAATGCCTCCTCATCCCCTCTGCGTAAATGTTCAATGATTAATGTATCTTTCATAGCCGCCTCCATTTATAGAAGAGCAAAAGTAGTCAAACTTAGGTAACTACACAATCATTAAGAAGATTTTTCAGAAAAAGAGGCGCTCAATTATGCGCCACCGCACACAATAACTTATATTTCTATTGCAATAAATCTGCCTTTGCATCTTAATAATTTATATCTTTGTTACCTGAAATCTATTCATTCGACAACTATCTAATAATCATTCGATAGATATCAAATAATTATTAGACAATTGTCGAATGATTATTAGATAGTTGTCGAATGAATAAATTTATGCAAGCTGAAAAATAGTTTGTAGAGAGAGCAGAATTTATTCATCGAATAGCAAAAAACTAACTGCAATACTTATATAATGAGTGCCTACTACGATTTTTACGAAACACCCTCACCGGGACAAAAGAAAGAGAACAAAAAAATTCTTCACGCACGTATCTATCCTAAAAGGACTTATACCAAAGAAGAATTTATAGAGCATGCTTCAAAATACCAACATCTGCCTAAAAATGTATTGGGAGCCTCATTAGGAGTTCTTATTGATGACCTCTGCGATTTACTTGCCGACGGAAATATCGTGGAACTGGGTGAACTCGGATTTCTCAGTACTTCGCTAAAATGCCTTCGGAAAACAGACGATAACCAGCAAAAAATAAGGGCGGAATCCGTTGTGTTTCAAAATGTGCATCTACGTATCAGCAGTACATTCCGTAAGAGGATTATACACAAAATGACACTGGAACGCGTACACTCTCCCTCACGTAAGGCCGCTGCAATTACGTCCAGCATAGAAGAGCGCAAAGCCGCATTGGCTGTATTCTTAAAAGCCAATATTTGCATCACCCGCCGGGAGTACGTCCAAATAACCAAGCTTACGCCATACGCCGCCATGAACGAACTGAATAACCTTATTCAACAAGGTATTCTGCGACGTAGAGGTTCGGGAAGGTCTGCCGTCTATGTTGCAGGCGAAAAATACAATGAAGAAATAAAAGAATAACAAATCTCGATAGAAATCAGAATATGGAAATCGCAAAAACAACAGAACCGGAAAATTCCATGCAGTGGTTCGTCTTTTTCAAAGACCAACTGCTGTTAAAGAAAGAATACACAACAAACGGAGAAAACAAATACGGTATACCCCATGGAATAAATCCGCCTGTAACACCCGAAGCGGGATGTACGATACACGAGGTAACTCTGACGGACGGACATAAGGTAAAAACCTTCGCCCTCGAACAGCCTGTACCCGAAACCGAAGAATGGGTAATGACAGGTTTACGCGCTTCTTACGACTATCTGCCATTGGCGGATTACCAGGCAGCGGGAAAATCATTCCAGATACTCTATTGGGACGAGCACAGCCGCTTCTGTCCCGTATGCGGCACTCCTATGGAACAACACACTCCTATCATGAAGAAATGCCCAGAATGCGGAAATGAGATGTATCCCCCCGTTTCTACGGCTATCATCGTGCTGATACGGAAAGACAAAGAAATATTGCTGGTGCATGCACGCAACTTCCGCGGTACTTTCCATGGGCTGGTAGCCGGATTTCTGGAAACGGGCGAAACACTGGAACAATGCGTAGAGCGGGAAGTTATGGAAGAAACGGGACTGAAGGTGAAGAACATCACTTATTTCGGCAGTCAGCCATGGCCCTATCCCAGCGGGTTAATGGTAGGCTTCATTGCCGACTACGAAAGCGGAGAAATCAAGCTGCAAGCCGATGAGCTCAGTTCCGGCGCATTCTATTCCAAAGACAATCTGCCGGAAATTCCACGTAAGCTAAGTATTGCACGAAAGCTGATTGACTGGTGGTTGGAAAATAATTAAAGGAAAGGGCATAAAAAAACAGATTGCGGAAAACACGCGCTCACAAACGAACAACTACGAATGAAACGACTCTCATTCACATCAACCAATCGGCGTGCAACCGCAATCTGTAAGTACATCTGTTAACTGTTGACCTCCGTCGCATATAAGAACAGCATTTAACGGAGAATGATTAGATAATCGGCATAAAGAATATAAAAGAAACTTAATTGAGGTACTTCAAAATACGTATGATGATTTCTTTTAGACACGGATTGCGCGGATTCCACGGTACTCTTTAAATTTATCCGCGCAATCCTTGTAATCCGTACCTAAAAAGCAAACAGCAAGCAAGATTTTGCCCTGCTCCCTCTTAACCTTTTTTACAGCCGTTTCTTACAGCATTCTGTGGCGTGTTGCGTCTAACCTACAACCAAGACTCAACAATGAACAGAAATGATTAAAAAGGAATATATATTGTTGGCAGTATTATCTGCCGGTTTTTCCTTTCCGGTGCAAGGACAGACTACATGGACGAAACAAGATTCCATTAAACTGAAAGAGATACTGGACGGAACAACGGATATATCCATTAATCCTACTGTCAAACAAGAAATCGACCTGTTATTTTCCACACCCGCACAGATACACAGTATTCCCATTTTACCCGTTGAGGAACTTTTACCCAAGCCGGAAAATCTCCGGCAGATATACGCGATACCCGGATTCCGGCTGGACAATACGCACATATATTACAACACCCAACGACGGAATAAATATATACTGAACACTCAGCGATTCAGTATCTCAGCCACTACGGAATATGGCAAAAGAGCAAGGGTACTTTTACAGCAAAAGACAGATTTCAAGTTTGACGTCACTCAAAAGCTCGGCTATCATGTTTACGCAGGCTATAACCGCAGCAGCGGTAAATCCACCATATTGCCGGGAACAGTAAGCCCGCTGTATCTTGGAAGTGGATTCTCGTATGACATCAACAGGCAGGTACAGGTAAAAACAGGTGTCAGACGCCAATTCAATATAATCCACGGACGCTGGGAATGGGTGTGGGAAACAAGTGTGGGAATATCTTTTTAGATATGAAAAAAGGTGCAGGCGGCTTACTGCCGCTTGCACCTTTCCATATCAAGAGTCAAGTCGTCTTAGATACCGAGTGATTTGCGTACTGCTTCCACTTTCTTTTCAGCCTCGGCGTTTGCATTGCCGTAGCACTTGGAGCAACCCATTTCACCTTTCACTTCAATGTAGAACTTAATCTTAGGCTCCGTACCCGAAGGACGAACGGAAATCTTCGTGCCGTCTTCTGTAAAGTACTGGAGAACGTTGGATGTCTCGGGCATATCCAAGTCGGTTACATTGCCCTTGGCATCGGTAGCTTTCAGAGTTTTGTAGTCCTTAATCAAGGAAACGGCAGAACCACCGATTTCTTTCGGCGGATTGGCGCGGAAGTTATCCATCATAGCCTTGATTTCATCTGCACCGCTCTTACCCGGCTTCACTACATTCACGGTAGTTTCCTTAGAGAAACCGTACTCTACATAGATATCCATCAGGATGTCATACAACGTCTTACCCTGGTCTTTAGCCCAAGCGCAGATTTCAGCCAACAGTGAACAGGCGGAAACGGCGTCTTTATCGCGAACAAAATCTTCGGCAAGGAAACCGTAGCTTTCTTCGCCGCCGCCGATGTATTGCTGCTTGCCTTCGCGCAGGCGGATTTCACGGGCAATCCACTTGAAGCCGGTATAGCAATCGAGCATTTCAATCTTATTCTTATCGGCAACCGCCTTGATAAGTTCGGTAGTCACAATGGTCTTCACGATGAAGTCCGTAGGCTGCATCTTGCCCGTCGCGATACGGTTCTTGATGATATAGTACAAGAAGAGCAAGCAAGTCTGATTACCGTTAATCAGCACCCATTCGCCCTTATCGTCCTTACAAGCCATACCCACGCGGTCGGCATCCGGGTCGCTTGCCATTACGATGTCCGCATCAATCTTCTTGGCGAGTTCGATGGCCATAGAAAGCGCTTCCGCATTTTCAGGATTCGGAGAGATTACCGTCGGGAAGTCACCGCTCTTGACCATCTGTTCGGGCACGCAGTGTACATTCTCAAAGCCCCATTCTTTCAGAGAAGCGGGAATAAGCACTCTACCCGCACCATGAAGCGGCGTATAAACGATACTGAGGTCTTTCTGACGTTTAATCACTTCCGGGTCGATGGAAAGAGTGTGGACTTTATCCAAATATACCTTGTCGATGTCTTCGCCGATAATCTGAATCAAATCCTTGTTGCCTTGGAACTTGATGTCCTCAACAGTTACTTTGTTCACTTCATCGATAATGGCAGTGTCGTGCGGAGCAAGTACCTGCGCACCGTCATCCCAATAGGCTTTATAGCCGTTGTATTCTTTCGGGTTGTGGCTTGCGGTCAGGTTGATACCGCTTTGGCAACCGAGGTGACGGATGGCGAAAGAAACTTCCGGAGTAGGACGCAAGTCATCGAAAAGATAAACCTTGATACCGTTCGCCGAGAAAATATCAGCCGAGATTTCAGCGAACTTGCGGCTGTTATTACGGCAGTCGTGACCCACTACTACGGAGATTTGCTCTTTGTCCTTGAAGCATTTGTTCAGATAGTTCGCCAATCCCTGGGTAGCCGCGCCTACTGTGTAGATGTTCATACGGTTGCTGCCCGCACCCATGATACCGCGCAAACCACCTGTTCCGAATTCCAGGTCTTTATAAAAACATTCTATCAGTTCGGTCTTATCTGGATTTTCCAACATTCTTTTCACTTCAGCCTGAGTTTCGGCATCATAAGCCGGGGTAAGCCATTTTTCAGCTTTCTCAGTTACCTGTTTAATCAGTTCTTGATTTTCCATAAGACTATTTTAATATTAAAGGTTAATACTTCATTTTTTTGTTAAGTCACAAATGTAAAAGAATAAGTTCAAATATCCTAATCAATCGGGCATTTTATAACGGTCGCCCGTTTGTTTTACATATTCTTCCAAGAATTCCTTCGGATAACCCGGACGAAGCACCCCTGCGGGCTGACCGATAGCATTGCGCTCGAACTTTCCGTCTTTCATTTTACGGACAACACCGTCATTATATTTCACAATGATGAATTCACCCAGACGCTTCCATGTGTCGAAAGCGCTCTGTGCCGTCATATTGGTATAATTTGTCAAAAATGCTTTCGCTTTGGCCGGGTCTTTCTCCAGAAGTTTGGCTGCGGCGGATTCAATGCCTTC
Source organism: Bacteroides sp. 44_46 (assembly GCF_001915465.1). Lineage (NCBI taxonomy): Bacteria > Pseudomonadati > Bacteroidota > Bacteroidia > Bacteroidales > Bacteroidaceae > Bacteroides > Bacteroides sp. 44_46. Next base: position 99,896 of record NZ_MNQO01000017.1, read on the forward strand.
CTGCGCCTCGTTGAAAGTGGTTTCGAGTTCGTTCTGCGTGGCACGTACATCGCCAATCATAAGATCGTAACGGGGATATACCATATTGGAAACCCAGTTGAAAATCCAGAAAGAGGAATTCCATGAGAAAGTGATATAGTCCGCACCGTCTACACGCGAATAGCATACGGGCACTTTATCCGTGCAACAGTATACGGGAGTGAATACAGTCATGTTGGCGTCATCCGTACCGAACCACAATACGCCTCCGATAGCATCGGGCAGCGTGGAACGCATCTGCGCCACAAACACGAAACCGCTCTGCTGCGTGGAGATGGGACGCTCGTTGAAATACTCCTTATCGCCCACTTTGAAAGAAAGAGGAGAAAGACGGTAGGGAGTATGATACGGTCCTGCGCCGAAATCCTTACTAATGTCGAGAGGAGTGCCTTCGTAATGATCGCGCATGGCATTCTTTACATCTTGTACGGAGATTTTACGGTCGGGCTTTACGAAAAGCGGCATCGGAGTGTCGGTATCGCCTAATATATAAGGTAAGAATTCGTTGCCACGGGCGGTAAACATATTAAAATAGCTCCACACGCGGGCTTCGCAATAACGACGAGCGCTAAAGTCGAGCGGCGCATAGGCATTCGCAAAGCTGAAGTCTTTGTTTACTCCGTCGAAATAGCCTTTCTCACGGGCAAAGGATATGACGTCAGGAGAATACATACAGTTGTTCTTGTCGTTCATATCGAACTGGTGGATACGGCTTTGGTTGGCATGCGCGGAAATGCAATCATCGGGCACGCGGACAGCCACCCATACGGCTCCACGCACACCGGGACCTTTGCCTATCATCTCCATAATCCAGATTTCATTGGGGTCGGCGATGGTGAATGACTCGCCACCGCTGTAATAACCGTATTCCTGTACGAGTTCCGTCATTACTTTGATAGCTTCGCGGGCGGTGCGGGAACGTTGCAGACCGAGATAAATCAGGCTTCCGTAATCGATGATGCCGGTAGTGTCCACCAACTCGGGACGGCCGCCGAAAGTCGTCTCACCGATAGTAAGCTGGAATTCGTTCATATTGCCAATAACGTTGTAGGTCTGGCGTGCCTGTTCTATCCGGCCGAGGTATTTGCCGGTATCCCACTCGTGTACGTCAATCAATGTGCCCTTTTTGTGCACACCTGCGGGATAATGATATAACTCGCCGAACAATCCATAGGAGTCGGCAGAATAGGAAACAATTGTAGAACCGTCCGTAGAGGCGTTCTTACCCACAATGAGGTTGGTACAGGCAAATGCGTTTGCCACAGCTGCCACCACTAACGCGACGGAGAGAGTTAATCTTTTCATACTTCTGTTATTATATAGTTTATTTGATAATGCCATGATATAAATGAAGAGTTACCATGCAAAACGGAACTGTTTCGTGGTCTGATTGCCACAACCGTCGGTTACAGTCATTTCTACGGTATGCCTGCCGCCTTTCTTTACATGCTTCGGGTCGAGTTCGCAAACCAGATTGCCGCTAATGGAGTTGGGCTTGCCGAACAAGGCGTATTTTCCGTCTATCGTTCCGCGATAACTGTGTATTCCTGTCTCCTTGTCTTTCGCTTTAAAGACGATACGCCCCGTACGCCCCCACTGCTGAGGGTTGAGCGGAGTAATCTCCGGCGGTACGGTATCGACAGCCACCGTATAAGCAGCCAAGTCGCGGATGCGGACTTTCATAAAGCCGTCCTCATACGTGCCGCCTACGCTATATTTCCCACCTCGGGCTGTAACGCCGGCTACGTAATATTTCGATTTATCTTCCAGGCGGTCGCGGCGCAAACCGATACGCATTTCACAAGCTCCGTGCAGGGGAATACGCGTATCGTGCAACTGATAAGTGAAAGCCACATCTCCGCTATCGGCACGTACGGAATAGTTCAGCCAGACATCATCGTACAGCATTCCGCGCGGTACGACCAGCTCCAAACCGGGTTCCTGAAGATAATTGGTTTTGTCCCATTTGAAAGCATACTTTTCGCGATGTTCCACAGGACGGATGCCGGTGTTCTTTCCCTGTACGGTAAAACGGACTTTCGAGGTGTTGCCTAACGCGTCGCTTAAAGTGTACACAAAGCGATAAGGACGTTCTTCGTTGATTTCTATCAGTCCGTGATTGCCGTTGGAGGCATGCAGCATACGCAGGCGGTTGCCCGGTTCGATGAATGACTTCATGTACTGTCCGTGTGTCCATGAATTGATATAGCGGTTTTCTTCGTAAGCAAAACGGTCTACCACACTGCGGAATACTTCTTCACCGTCCACTTCGAGAATAACGGTATGCACGCCGTAGCGGTTGCCCACTCCGTCCATGTGGTCATAGGCACGAATTCCCGCGCCTATCAGTCCCCAGGCCGTGATAGGTTTTGCAGGGCTGGCAGGGAAAGTCTGATGTATCTGCTTTCCGTTTACCACACCTTTGCCCGGTTGCGGAAACAGGATGATACCTTCGGCATGAGGGGCGGTATTGTCTTTCACTTTTTTCATAAAGAAAGGCAGCGGGTCAACATAGTCTCCCGTTGCCGACTCAATCATATCCAGATGCAGGTGAGGGCCGAAAGAGTAGCCCGTATTGCCGCTAAGGGCTATCACCTGCCCTGCCTTTACCGGATATTCCCCCGGCTCGGGAGTAATCTCCACTTCCCAGCTTTCCTTTTCATACTGCAAATCTTTCACCCTTCGGGCTATATCGCCTACAAACGCGCTGAGGTGGCGGTTGATAGTGGAATAGCCGTTGTCGTAATCCACATCGAGCACATAGCCCGAACCGTGCGTTACGCGGATGCGTGAGATATGCCCGTCTGCCAAAGCACGCACGGGTTTGCCGATGGCCCCACCGGTCTTGAAGTCCAATCCGCCATGAAAATGGTTGGCACGTATCTCACCGAAGTTACCGGAGAAGACGATAGGAAAATCAAAAGGGGGAGTAAAAGACACCGTCTGCATCTCCGGCACAGTTTCCATATCGGACGCCTCTTGTGCATATCCGCCTTGTACGCTGCCAACGAAAAATAAAACTGAGAGAAATATAGAGTGTTTTATATTCTTACAAATCATATCCTATTTTTTTAATGCATGCAAATATAAAAAGAATAGTTCTCTCCGCCTAAACAAAAAAGCATAATCCTACCGTCCTACCCTATAAATAAGCAGGCGTTTTCTGTTGTAAAACACCTTATATTAAATGACAATGAGACAGAGAAATCGCTATCTTGCAACATGTTTAACCATTAACAGATGACATTATGATTATCGGAGTACCCAAAGAAATCAAGAACAACGAGAACCGTGTAGGAATGACCCCTGCCGGAGTAGCCGAGTTGGTGAAGAAAGGTCATACGGTGTATGTGCAGGCTACGGCCGGCGCAAACAGCGGGTTCTCTGACGATGATTACATCGCCGTAGGTGCGCGAATCCTGCCTGCCATTGAAGATGTCTATGCCATAGCCGACATGATTGTCAAGGTGAAGGAGCCTATTGCACCGGAGTACAAACTGATTAAAAAGGGACAAGTGGTATTTACCTATTTCCACTTTGCGGCCGATAAATTACTGACCGAAGCCATGATTGAAAGCGGTGCCGTATGTATCGCTTATGAAACGGTGGAGAAGGACGACCATTCCTTGCCATTGCTCACTCCTATGAGCGAAGTGGCAGGACGTATGGCTACCCAGGTAGGAGCCCGCTTTCTGGAAAAGCCACAAGGCGGAAAAGGAAAGCTGATGGGTGGCGTACCGGGTGTCCGCCCCGCGCGCGTACTTATTTTAGGTGGCGGCGTAGTCGGTACCAATGCCGCACAAATGGCTGCGGGAATGGGTGCCGAGGTAATGATTACGGATGTCAACCTGCCACGCCTGCGCTATCTCAGCGAGGTTTTGCCCAAAAACGTAAAAACGCTCTATTCCTCGCTTCACAATATAAAAATGGAACTGCCTACCATAGATTTGGTAATAGGCTCCGTTCTTATTCCCGGTGATAAAGCTCCGCATCTCATCACAAGGGATATGCTGAAAATGATGAAACCCGGAACCGTACTTGTGGATGTCGCCATTGATCAGGGCGGCTGCTTTGAAACGTCTCATCCCACCACCCACAGCGAACCGACGTATGTTGTGGATGGTATTGTGCACTATGCGGTAGCCAATATTCCCGGCGCTGTACCGTTTACTTCTACTATGGCGCTGACAAATGCAACACTGCCTTATACCGTGGCATTAGCTTGCAAAGGTTGGAAACAGGCTTGTAAAGATGATCCGGCATTGGCATTGGGACTGAATGTGGTAGAAGGGAAAGTGACATATAAGGCGGTAGCGGATGTGTTCGGAATGAGGTATGAGGAGGTAGAATTATAAGTTATAAGTTATAAGTTATAAGTGATAAGTGATAAGTTATGAGTTATGAGCGATGAGTGATGAATTATGAGTTATAAGTTATGAATTATAAATGATGGGTGATAAGTTATAAATTACAAGTTATGAGTGATGAATTATAAACAGCGCAGCCCAAGGCTGAAGGCCTTCTATCTCCAAGCCCGGGGTAACACCCCGGGTATATACATTTGATTAGCATTGCGCCCTGTAAGGGCAGAATTCTTGTATACAAAGGCACTATCCACAATTTTGTGTAAATGTAAACGGGATTCAGTTATAAGTTCTCTTATATCTGAATTCTGTTTTGGCATTATAAAATATTTTGCCCTTACAGGGCGCAGAAATGTAGAAGACATTTTAAACCCAGGGCGTTGCCCCGGGCTTGGAGATAGAAGGCCTTCAGCCTTGGGCTGCGCTGTTATGCAGAATCGTAATTCATTATTTATAAATTATAATTCATCACTCATAACTTGTAATTTATAACTTATCACCCATCATTTATAATTCATAACTTATAACTCATAATTCATCACTCATCGTATAACTTATCCACCACCTCAATCATCAAACAAGAAATCTCCTTTCTTCGCATACGCCCAATACATAGTCAATATTGTTATGCACAAATTGAAAATGAACGGAAATTCTTGCGAACCGGTATGGAATATCCATTGGAAAAAATCGGTGATGAAAGGCGACAACAGTATGGCAAGGTAATTCATCACCATTACAAAAGCAAGGGCAAGCGTTGTCTTTTGAGGAATGGCAGTATCGACCGTCTTATCATAAATCAGCGGTTGAATGATACCATAGCCTAAACCGACCAAAATACATCCCGGCACAATAAGCCATTCCGTAGGAGAAATCCATATCAATAGTAATCCGACGGCAACAGCCAAAAGGCTATAAAGTTTTGTTTTATTTCCCAAAAGCTTCACTATATTATCCAACATAAACCCCGGAGCCATAATGGCAAGGAAAAACAAAGAAATCATCAGCCCTGAATTTCCGCTTGAAAAGTGGTGCGCTTCCATTAAGAAAGGTAAATTAAAAGTAACCGCAAGGACTACGTATGTAACCACCCCATAGAACAGCATTAACTGAATAAGATGGCGTATATGTATGCCATATTTACCGGAAATCACAGGCGCAGACTGCATGGAAGGAATAACAGCCGACGCCTGCTTCACCGTGACCGAAACCGTATTCTTTTTTAAATAGGCCGAAAGAACCAAAGAAATCAGCGGCAACAGATAAACGACAAAAGGCAAACGCCAGTGTACCTCTGCCAGATAACCCGTAACGGCCGTAGCCACCACCAGCGTCATATTGGTTATGGCGGAACTGTATCCAAACTGTTTGACGCGATACTCTCCCGTGAAATACCGTGAAATCAGCCCCGTAGAAAGAGGAATAATCAATCCCGCCCCGATACCGAGCAAAGCGCTGACAGCCATCAGTTGCCACATCTTGGAAGAAAACAAATAAAGTACCCCGCTTGCGGCAAACAGCCAAAGCCCCACCCGCAGTAAACGGATAAAATCGCGTTTCTCCGCCAACTTGCCCGCCAACAATACAAACGGGATAATCAGTAAGGAAGGCAAAGAAGTCAACATCTGTATATCCAGCTCCGTGGCATGGGGAAAAATAGTGGAGAGCTCTCCCAAAATAGGTGAGACAGCCAAGCCCGGCAATGAGGTCAGCGCGGAAATAGACCAGATACCTATGAGCGTAATAAGAGGAATGGTTCCTTGTCCGGTATTAATTTTCATAATTTTAAAGTGAGTGGGTTAGTTGAAGGAAAACAAGCGATGCAACAGAATGTTCGGACAGGATAAGTAATAATTAAAGAGTAATAAGACGTAAAAGCGCCGGGATTTCCCGCCCCGCCCTTTTAATAAACGCCAAATAATGTAAAACGGCGGAACTTTCTTTCGTGGGGGTCGTTGTTGTGGAAAATTCGACGGGGAAGGTCCCCGCCGCCTAAACCTTTAAAAACTTATAGTTATATGGAAGATTTGAATTTCAGAAAAGGAGATGCAAAGACCGAAGTATTCGGTTCGAACCGTATGTTGCAACCCTCACCGGTAGAGAAAATCCCCGAAGGGCCTACCACTCCGGAGATTGCCTACCAGATGGTGAAGGATGAAACGTTTGCGCAGACCCAGCCCCGTTTGAACCTGGCTACGTTCGTCACTACTTATATGGACGAATACGCAACCAAGTTGATGAACGAAGCTATCAACATCAACTACATCGACGAAACCGAGTATCCCCGCATCGCCGTAATGAACGGTAAATGTATCAACATCGTCGCCAATCTGTGGAACTCTCCGGAAAAAGAAACCTGGAAAACCGGCGCGCTCGCCATCGGTTCTTCAGAAGCATGTATGCTGGGTGGTGTGGCCGCATGGCTGCGTTGGCGCAAGAAACGCCAGGCTCAAGGCAAACCGTTCGACAAACCGAACTTCGTTATCTCGACCGGTTTCCAGGTGGTATGGGAAAAATTCGCCCAACTGTGGCAGATTGAAATGCGTGAAGTGCCCCTGACACTCGACAAGACCACGCTCGACCCCGAAGAAGCTCTGAAAATGTGTGATGAGAACACTATCTGTATCGTACCTATCCAGGGTGTTACATGGACAGGACTGAATGACGACGTTGAAGCCCTTGACAAAGCGCTCGACGCATACAACGCCAAGACCGGCTACGACATTCCTATCCACGTAGATGCTGCAAGCGGCGGCTTTATCCTTCCGTTCCTGTATCCTGAAAAGAAATGGGACTTCCGTTTGAAATGGGTACTTTCCATCAGTGTCAGCGGTCACAAGTTCGGCTTGGTTTATCCGGGTCTGGGTTGGGTTTGCTGGAAAGGCAAAGAATATCTGCCCGAAGAAATGTCATTCAGCGTAAACTACCTCGGCGCCAATATTACCCAAGTAGGTTTGAACTTCTCCCGTCCCGCCGCACAGATTTTAGGACAGTATTACCAATTTATCCGCTTAGGCTTCCAGGGTTACAAAGAAGTACAGTACAATTCACTCACAATCGCCAAGTATATCCATGACGAAATCGGTAAAATGGCTCCGTTCGTCAACTATTCCAACGAGGTGGTGAACCCGTTGTTCATCTGGTATTTGAAACCGGAATACGCAAAGACCGCCAAATGGACGCTGTACGACTTGCAGGATAAACTTTCGCAACACGGTTGGATGGTTCCGGCCTATACGCTGCCTTCCAAACTGGAAGATTACGTAGTGATGCGCGTCGTGGTCCGTCAAGGATTCAGCCGCGACATGGCGGACATGTTGCTGGGCGACATCAAGAATGCCATTGCCGAACTGGAGAAACTGGACTACCCCACTCCTACCCGCATGGCACAGGACAAGAACCTGCCGGTAGAAAGCAAAATCTTCAATCACGGCGGCAGACGTCACAAAAAGTGATAAAGTCATAATCACTCTACTGCCTTATCACTTTAACACAGTATATATAAATATGGAAAAGAAAATATCAATCTCTCAAATCAAGGAAGTTGCCCAACAAGCCTATAATGAGGTGAAAGGACAAACAGGCGGCAAGAATGCGGATTATATTCCGTACCTTGCCAATATAGATTCCAAATTGTTCGGCCTCAGCATTTGCCTGATGAACGGACAGACCATCAATATCGGAGATACGGACTACCGTTTCGGCATAGAATCCGTGTCAAAGGTACATACCGCCATACTTATCCTGCGCCAGTACGGTGCGCAGAAAGTGTTGGATATGATTGGCGCCGATGCAACAGGACTGCCGTTCAACTCTATCATCGCTATTTTGCTGGAGAACGACCATCCCTCTACGCCATTGGTAAATGCCGGAGCCATTTCCGCTTGCTCCATGGTACAGCCGGCAGGCAATTCGGACAAGAAATGGGATGCCATCGTACAGAACATCACAGAACTGTGCGGCTCCGCTCCGCAGCTTATCGACGAACTGTACAAATCGGAAACGGCTACGAACTTCAATAACCGCTCCATTGCCTGGTTATTGAAGAATTACAACCGTATCTACGATGATCCGGATTTGGCGCTCGACCTTTATACCCGCCAATGCTCACTGGGTATCACAGCCGAACAATTGGGCATTGCAGCCGGAACGATTGCCAACAACGGCGTTAATCCCGTCACCAAACAAAACGTGTTTGAGGCCGGGCTCGCGCCGAAAATCACTTCAATGATTTCCACCGTAGGCTTCTACGAGCATTCAGGCGACTGGATGTACACTGCCGGCATACCCGCCAAGAGCGGTGTAGGCGGTGGCGTAATGGCCGTACTGCCCGGTGTGATGGGTGTTTCCGCTTTCGCTCCCCCGTTGGACGAAGCCGGCAACTCCGTCAAAGCGCAACTGGCTATCAAGTTCATCATGAACAAGCTCGGTCTGGGCGTATTCAACGGTGACAATGTGACGATTACAGAATAATCTCTCATACTCTTTTTTCCAAGGTTGCTCCAAAAGCGTCGCGAACGCCGAGGGGCAACCTATTTAATGATGAATGATGAGTTGCAGGTGGCAACTCGTCACAAAACAGACCTCATTATGAAAATGGCTCTATCGGAATTCGTTTTGCGAAAAAAAGGAATATACGGCATCCTGCATGTCATCATCCTGCTGCTTTCGCTGTTTTTGGTAATCAGCATCTCCATCGATACGTTCAAAGGCATCCCTTTCTACGAGCAATCGGTGTACATGGAAGTACAGTTGTGGATTTGCGCATTGTTCCTGGCGGACTTTGTGCTGGAGTGGATTCTGGCAACAGACAAGAAACGGTATGTCGCCACGCATTTCATCTTCCTGCTGGTGGCAATTCCTTATCAGAATATCATAGCCTATATGGGCTGGACTTTCTCACCCGAAATTACCTATATGCTGCGTTTTATCCCGTTAGTACGGGGCGGCTATGCCATGGCTATCGTGGTGGGCTGGCTGACGTACAACCGCGCATCGGGTCTGTTCGTATCCTACCTGACCATGTTGCTGGCTACCGTCTACTTCTCAAGCCTTGCCTTCTACGTCATGGAGCATGGAACCAATCCTTTGGTTACGGGCTATGGCGATGCTTTGTGGTGGGCGTTCATGGATGTGACCACGGTAGGCTCCAACATAATAGCGGCCACCGTCACCGGACGGGTATTGTCCGTGCTGCTGGCGGCGTTGGGCATGATGATGTTCCCTATTTTCACAGTATATGTAACGAGCCTGGTAGAGAGGCGTAACAAGGAAAAGCAGGACTATTATAAAAAGATAGAACAGAAACAGGAGCCTGCAAACAGCGCTCCTTAATTGTTAAAACCAAGATTTTCCCTTACCCGCCGGGAACAACTGTTCCCAGGGGTTGTTATAAACGCTGATTTTGAATATATTTTTCATCTAAAACCTTAACTTATGGCAAATATTAAACAAACAGTGAAGCTGGGCGTGTTTACCCTGGCAATCATGAATGTGACGGCAGTAGTATCCCTGCGTGGACTGCCCGCCGAGGCCGTGTACGGAATGAGTTCGGCCTTCTATTACTTATTTGCGGCCATAGTTTTCCTTATCCCGACGTCACTCGTCGCTGCGGAATTGGCTGCTATGTTTCAAGACAAACAAGGCGGTGTGTTCCGCTGGGTGGGCGAAGCCTACGGAAAGAAGCTCGGCTTCCTCGCTATCTGGGTACAGTGGATTGAAAGTACGATCTGGTATCCTACGGTGCTGACGTTCGGCGCTGTGTCCATTGCGTTTATCGGCATGAATGACGTGCACGACATGTCGCTGGCGAACAACAAGTATTACACGCTGGTCGTGGTGCTCGTTATCTACTGGCTGGCAACTTTCATCTCTCTGAAAGGTATGAGCTGGGTAGGAAAAGTCGCTAAAGTCGGCGGTTTGGTAGGTACGATTATCCCTGCCGGATTACTGATTGTACTCGGTATCATCTACCTTGCAACAGGCGGGCATTCCAATATGGACTTCCACAGCAGCTTCTTCCCGGACCTGACGAACTTTGACAATGTGGTGCTCGCCGCAAGTATCTTCCTCTTTTATGCAGGTATGGAGATGGGCGGTATCCACGTGAAGGATGTCAACAATCCGTCTAAGAACTATCCGAAGGCTGTGTTTATCGGCGCGCTGATTACGGTGCTTATCTTCGTGTTGGGTACATTCGCTCTGGGTGTCATTATTCCGGCCAAGGATATCAGCCTTACACAGAGTTTGCTGGTAGGCTTCGACAACTACTTCCGTTATATCCACGCTTCCTGGTTGTCACCGATTATAGCCATTGCGCTGGCGTTCGGCGTGCTGGCAGGTGTACTGACATGGGTCGCCGGTCCGTCCAAAGGTATCTTTGCCGTAGGTAAAGCAGGTTATATGCCCCCGTTCTTCCAGAAAACGAACAAGCTGGGTGTACAAAAGAACATTCTGTTCGTGCAAGGCGGCGCTGTAACCATATTAAGCCTTTTGTTCGTGGTGATGCCTTCGGTGCAAAGCTTCTATCAGATTCTTTCACAGTTGACGGTGGTTCTTTACCTCATCATGTATATGCTGATGTTCTCCGGAGCTATCGTATTGCGTTATAAGATGAAGAAGCTGAACCGTCCGTTCCGTATCGGTAAAGGCGGTAACGGTCTGATGTGGCTTGTCGGCGGTCTCGGTTTCTGCGGCTCATTGCTCGCGTTCGTACTGAGCTTCATCCCGCCCAGCCAGATTTCTACCGGCAGCAATACCGTATGGTTCTCCGTGCTTATCATCGGCGCGCTTATCGTGGTAATCGCTCCGTTCATCATCTACGCTTCCAAGAAGCCGGGCTGGGTTGACCCGAACAGTACTTTCGAACCGTTCCATTGGGAAGAACAACCGGCCGCGCAAGTTGCGGGTAAAACAGCCACAGTGACTGCCGGAACAAGCGCTTCGGCGACCGCAAGCGAGAGCGTCGCACCTGCTTCTACGGGAAATACTCCGTCGGCAAACGGCGGCAATGGCAGTAAAGCTCCGAATACTCCCCCTAAAGGGTAAAGACAGGCTTGCCATATAATTTTGCCTATAATGAAAATCCTTTTGATGTACATCATACAGGATTTTCATTATAGGCAAAATCTTTTATATCAACTGTCAAACTAAAACAAGCAGCAAATCAAAAGCCGGACTTACACTTCCAAACGCTCGAAGATATTGGCGGCAAGCGTTTCGCACGCCCGCTGATAGTCCGTTACCAGTTCATCCATTACTTCCGCAACCGTCTGTATTCCTTTCTCATTGAGCAAGGCGGAAGCCTGTCCTATTTCAAGTTCGCCTTCTTCAAGGTCTCCTTCGAAGATACCGCGTTTGGCACGTCCTTTCGACAAGAGGATGCGCAACTCTTCTTCCGTAGCTCCGACAGCCTCGGCAGCCGTCACCGCCCGCTGAAAATTGCCGCGGGCCAAACGTACGGGAGATAATTTCTTTAGTAATAAACGGGTGTCACCCTCTTTCAGACGCAGGCAGTACTCTTTAAACACTTCGCTGGCAGAGCTTTCTTCGGTCAAGGCAAACCGCGTACCGACCTGAACGCCCTCGGCTCCCAAAGCGCGCATGGCGAGAATCGCCTCACCGGTGGCGATGCCGCCGGCAGCAATCAGGGGCAATGCGGTAACCGCGCGTACGGCAGGAATCAGACAAAGAGTGGTCGTCTCCTCACGCCCGTTGTGTCCGCCGGCTTCAAAGCCCTCGGCAACAATGGCGTCTACGCCGGCCGCCTCGGCTTTCATGGCGAAGCGCGATGATGAAACGACATGTACCACTGTGACGCCGTGTTTCTTCAGCCAGCCTGTCCATGCTTTAGGGTTTCCGGCAGAAGTAAACACGATACGCACCCCCTCATCCACCACAATCCGCATGATTTCTTCTATCTGGGGATACATTAAAGGAATATTCACTCCAAACGAATGATGCGTGGCCGCACGGCACTTCTGTATATGTTCGCGTAAAGTTTCGGGATGCATGGAACCTGCGCCCAACAGTCCCAAGCCACCGGCATTACTCACTGCCGACGCCAACCGCCAGCCACTACACCACACCATGCCACCTTGAATGATGGGGTATTTTATCCCAAACAGAGAAGTTATTCTATCCATTGTTTATCCTTTAAAGGTTTGTCTTTATGAAAACAAGGATAAGAGAAAGAAAGTTCAATATTTAAGAAATTAAAGACGGGATACTCCTATTTGATTATTGCCTCTTTACGGCGGGCGCTAACGGAATCACCATAAGCTTTTAATACTTCCAGCGTACGTGCGCGACGCCTCGCCGCTTTCCTGTTCCAGAACTCTTTTGTGAAAGGACGCATAAAATCGCCTGTAAATCCGCTGCTGCCGGTACCCCGCCAACTTCCTACCGCCATATTGTTGGCACGCTCGGTCACCATATAGCGCAAACCCGTAGCTTCTATTTGTTCGATACTTTCGCGAGGCCCGGCATCCATGGGAGTTTTAGCCCAATCGGAATAGATGAAACGCGTGGTCAGTTCGTAGAACGGATCGCCCCGCCATGTATTCTTATTCACTGTAATTTTTTTCTGATAGACGGGGTCCCAGTTGTATTTGGTATTCGCGGTATAAGGCCGCAGGGTAAGCACCACCTTTTTCTCCGGCATCCGAGGCATTACGGGTAAGGCGGTATTAAAGTCCAGCCATGTTTTATGCACATCGGCTTTCGGAGAACCCGAAGGAGCATCGGCGCCCATCTCTTTCAACACGTCCGGATTCAGCTTCACCTCTCCCCCGCCATTCAGCAACCGGTGCAAACGCAAAGAGTCTTGCGGTGTCCACTCTTGAGCGTAAAGGGGGAAGGCTACCGCACAAAGCAGCCCTAAAAAGAGAATAGAATACTTCACCCGATTAATTTTTATACCTTATACTTTATACCTTATCTCACCACCACATATAGCCGCTTCCGCAAAGCGGTTCGTCATAGCAAGGGTCGATGGTCCACATGGTACGCGGATATTTCCGGCCTTCCCACCAACGGCGATAACGGGCGGCCGCATCGAGCACCTCTTCATCGGTCAGGAAGTAGATGCCCTCATAGTTTTCGGCATCCACATGCACCATTTTGCATCCCATCGAGGCGTTATGTCCCAGGCGAATCGTTTCCACCGTCCACAGAATGCACTCGCCCAACCGCAATTTCCCGCCTGCCGAATAAGATACGGGAGCCAGCGGGAAGGAAGGTATCACCGTTAAATCCTCGGCATATTTCAAGAGCTCTTCAATATCTTCTTTGGCGAACTTGGGCACATTGCTCAGCCCCTCAGGGCTTTGAGCCGAGTATTTTCCCGCCTTCAGTTGCTTCACAAACAAATCCACATCCGGATGATTATAATCCAGCGATTCTTCTCCGCAAGATACAAGCGCAAGGCAGCATACCATCGCGAGCATTACGTATCCGTATTTATATATTTTACAAAGAGTATTCATTTTGTTGTACTGTCTTTAAGGTTAATAAGTCATACGCACTCCGCACAAAAGGTTCAGGTTCGTGGGGCGTTCCGTTCGCAAAGTTCCGGTTTCGGAATCCGTATCGAAATGATGGGAAACCGAAGGCTCGGCAAACAAAGCAAAGCGGTCGTTCAATTTGTAACGCACCCCTACTCCTGCCGCTACCGACAGTTGAACGGGCTCCGCATGAAAGCCGTTATCCGAAGCGCCGGCAATACATTTTTCGGCGGCTCCGCCTACGGTGGCATATAAATCGACTTTCGGAGTACTTGCCAGCGTCATATTCAATTTTACGGGAATGGCCAAAGTGTGCAGCGTACGGTCGGCGGGCAAACGATTGTACCGGATACCCGTTTCCAAAGCGAGCCAATTGTTCAGACTGCGTTCCACTGTAACTCCCGCCGTCAGCGGCATATTGCAGTCGCCTTCAGGGAGCGAGGTGCCGAGAGCCGCTTTCAACGCCCACTTACGCGATTTCCGATATTTTACAGGAGCGGATTCCTGTTCTTCTTCCGCGGGAACAGCGGAAAAGGCATCCGAAGCAACGTCTGCCTGAGCGGTGGCGTTCTGATAAGGACTACCGGCCTGTGAAACGGTATTGTTGTCGAAGTAACCGCCACCGGCCTGTACTCGCTGCCTGATAGTAATGGAAAGCCGGACGGAAACGGATTCGCCCTCATCTTCCGCCTGGTCAGTCAGGCCTGCGGGAGTTCCGCTTGCGGGTCGCTTCATGCCGGAATGCTGCGCCGTCGGGGTTGCCGGACGGATGGACGGGAAAGACTCCTGCACCACATCACCGTTCAGACTGCCTTCCGGTGTCAAAACAACCACTTGCGTAAAGGCTTCCTTTATTTCCTCTTTCGGAGAGAAGTACCAGAAAGCGGCCGATGCGGCTCCCAACACAAATATAACGGATGCGGCAGCCGCCACCCGATAATATTTCGGAGAAAGAAACGCAGCCCTCTTCCGGTCTTCCGAGGCGGAAGACGCCACGTCTTCCCGCAACTTCTCCCAGAAGCCTTTGCGTACCGTCATCTCTGTGCCGGCCAGACGGCTGCGGAACAATCCGGTTATTTCATCTTTTTCTCTCATATTCGGTATATTCTTTAATTCTTTTCGCTAACATACACTTGGCACGATGCAATTGCGAGGTAGACGAATGCTCCTTGATATGGAGCAGCTCCGCTATTTCCTTGTGCGACTTTTCCTCGAAGACGTACAAGTTGAACACGGTACGGCATCCGTCGGGAAGCTCCGCCACAAATGCCATCAGCACTTCTTCCGACAAGCGGCTCCCGCTTTCGGCAACACTTGCTTCGTCCTGCACATCGGGAAGCTGTTCTTCGTTTACCACCAGTTGGCTGAAACGGTGCTTCCGCCGCAGATAGTCGATGGCCTGCGTCACCATGACCCTCGTCACCCATGTGCTCAACGCACATTCGCCACGAAACGTGAAACGGGTGAAGATTTTGATAAAGCCGTCATGCAAAACATCGTGCGCCGCATCCATATCGCCCGTATAACGGTAGCACACCGCCAACATCTGTTTGGAATAGAGAGTGTAAAGTTCCTTTCGGGCGGAATCCTTTCCTGCCCGGCAGCCCTCTATCAGTTCTATCTCATTTTCCAATGTCAGTGCTCGTTTTACGGACGCCTCTTCGCGTCGTTTGTCAGTTAGACGCAGCATCCGGAAGAATGCTGCAACAGAATCTCTAAAAAGAAGTTAAAGAATCGCAGAATTAAAACAGAAGACCTTCCATAAGCTTGCTTACACGATGCAATCCTTACAGAAGGTCTTACTTTTATTCAGGTTATCAATGCAGGCGCTTTATCAGCAAGCTTTAAAGCTCATGTCCAGTCCTTTTACGGAATGCGTCAAAGCACCCACCGAAATAAAGTCTACTCCACATTCGGCATAGTCGCGCAGTGTATCGAAAGTAATGCCGCCGGAAGATTCCGTTTCGTAACGTCCCGCTACCATTTCCACGGCTTTTCTGGTCATTTCTGGTGTAAAGTTATCGAACATGATACGGTCTACACCGCCCAAATCGAGTACCTGTTGCAGCTCGTCGAAGTTGCGCACTTCAATCTCTATCTTGAGGTCTTTACCTTTCTCCTTGCAATATTCTTTGGCGCGGGTAATGGCTTTGTCGATACCGCCGGCAAAATCCACATGATTGTCTTTCAGCAGAATCATATCGAACAGGCCGATACGGTGGTTCACGCCGCCGCCTATCTTTACAGCCATCTTCTCCAGAATACGCATGCCCGGAGTTGTCTTGCGGGTATCGAGCACACGGGTATTCGTTCCTTTCAACTTCCCGGCATACCGATGTGTCATGGTGGCGATACCGCTCATACGCTGCATAATGTTGAGCATCAGACGCTCGGTCTGCAACAGAGATTGTATCCTGCCTTCCACGATCATGGCTACGTCACCCGGCTTCACTTCCGCACCGTCGTTGATGAATACTTCCACTTTCATCTCAGGGTCGAAACGGCGGAACACTTCTTTGGCTACTTCAATGCCGGCAAGGATACCGGTTTCTTTAATCAAAAGTTTGGATTTGCCCATTGCCGTGGCAGGGATGCACGAAAGGGTGGTGTGGTCACCATCGCCTATATCCTCGGCAAAGGCCAGGTCTATCAGCCTGTCAATCAATTCTTCTTCCTTATTCATTTGTTTTATCTATTCTTATTTGATGTATCACGTATTTGTCCGCCACTTTTCTAAAGAAACAATTCACCCGGAAGTTTCCGTTTGCGGTTGCCAACGTACCGACTATGAAGCCCGATTCATTGCGTTTTCCCTGATGGTTCACCGTAAAACCGCTCACCTGATTGCCGGAAAAGAAAGCGGCCATCTTTCCCTCTGCCGTCCGGCGGTCGACATTGATTGGACGATTCTCCAGAATCAACTCTACTTTATCACTCAGATGCCCGTTCAGCTCCTGAGAATCTCCCTTCTTAAAGGCCGTGACCACTCCCGCCGGCACATCTTGCGCCACGAGCGAAACCGCCCGGACAAAGAGACAGAGCCATAATATTACTACTCGTTTATTCATTTTCACAAGTATTAATGATAGGCAAAGGTAAGCAAATCTTGTAAATAACAAGAAAAAAGGCCGATTTTATTTTATTAACCTTCCATAAGTACAGCCATCATGAAAGGAATAATTCGTCCTGCGGGATGGAATTATCCGTCCCGCAAGACGGATTGTTTCATCTCACGGGATGAATTTATTTGTCTCGTGAGACGGATTATTCCGTCCCATGGGATGAAATAAATAATACACAGAGAAAAGCGGCATTCTCACGAGAAAGGGTTATTTTTGCACGAAAATCAGTAATTCACATGAAAACGACTTTGCTCGTCGTAGGACGAACCGTAGAACAGCACTTTATCACAGCCATCAATGACTACATACAGCGCACACGGCGCTATCTCTCGTTTGATATGGAAGTCATCCCGGAGTTGAAAAATACCAAAAGCCTTTCCATGGACGTACAAAAAGAGAAAGAGGGCGAACTCATCCTGAAAGCTCTCCAACCGGGTGATGTAGTGGTGCTGCTGGACGAGGGGGGAAAAGAAATGCGCTCCATAGAGTTCGCGGACTATATGAAGCGCAAGATGAATACCGTAAACAAACGGCTGGTTTTTATTATCGGCGGACCTTACGGTTTCTCCCCCAAAGTTTATGCAGCGGCACACGAGAAACTGTCTCTTTCGCGCATGACCTTTTCGCATCAGATGATAAGGCTTATCTTCGTGGAGCAGCTTTACCGTGCCATGACGATACTGAACGGCGGACCGTATCACCACGAATAATCGCGAGAAAGCCTATCCCTGAACCTGTCTCCGGACACAGACACCGCAGACGGTATCCCGGCACAGATACAGCCCCTCTTAAACAATCTCCTGCAACAGAGCCGGAATTTCGGGAGTATTGTTCTTTATAACCGTAATACGGTTCTTCCCTTCCGGCGTCAACGCGAAGTGCATCTGACGCTTATCCGCTTTTCCCACCAGGCGGGTTATCAGCTTCTTCTCCTCTACCGAACGGATTATCTTGGAAGCATTGGAGGCTGACAGTCCGAGCGCTTCCGCTATCTCGCTGGAAGTGAGTTTGGGGGTGTTGAGCAGGGTACACAACAGCATACCCTCATTCAACGACAAATCAAACTCCTGCATGAATTTTACTTCAAACTCGGCTATCGCCCGGTAAATATCGCGGATTCTACATAAAGTTTCCATTATTCCTGTTTATATAAATAGATTCACATTCGCCTTGTCCGCGCGCTCCATATAGGTAGCTACACCGCCTATGGTAACTTCGTCCAGCAATTCTTCGCGCCGGATACCCATCATATCCATAGACATCTGACAAGCTATAAATTCAACGCCCTGCGCCAACGCCTGAGAACGCAACGATTCCAACGAATCTATCCCTTTCCGTTTCATCAGGAAGCGCATCATCCGGCTGCCCATTCCCATCATATTCATCTTGGACAGTTTCAGTTTCAATGAGTTGGACGGGAGCATCATGCCGAACATCTTTCCGAAAATATCTTTCTCCGTCCGGGGCTTCTGCATCTTCTTCAAGACATTCAATCCCCAGAAGGTGAAGAATATCGACACTTTCTGTCCGGTGGCCGCTGCGCCGTTAGCGAGTACAAAGGTAGCTAAAGCCTTGTCTAAATCATCGCTAAAAAGAATTAAAGTTTTTCCCCGTCCGCCTGCTGCCGGAAGAGATGACGGACAGGCACAGGCCTCATCGCCCTTTTCAAGCAACACCGTGTAACGTCCTTTTTCTTCTTTTTTCTCTATCAGTTTGTTGCCCGTAGTGGCGCACCAGGCAGAAGCGTCACGTGCGAAACCCGCATCGGTCGCCACAATTTCCACCCGCTCGCCCGGAGCAATGCTGTCCATGGCTTTCTTTACCTGCATGATAGGGCCGGGACATTGCAGGCCGCAGGCATTAACCCTCAAAGGTTCTTTGGCAGAACCGCCCTGCGCCGATTGTGACGGAGCGGATGCAGCAGGCTGCGCCGGCGATGGTGCCATAGGAGCAGGAACGGGCGCCACTGCCGTAGAATAGGTCTTATATCCGCCTATCAAGTTGAATGTGTTACGATAGCCGCGCCCTATCAGGATACGTTGCGCCAGATATCCGCGCAAACCTACGGCGCAGAAGAGAACAACGGGCTTATCCGTAGGTATTTCCGACAAATGGTCGCGCATCCCGTCCAGCGGAATATTGACAGCTCCCGGAATCGTTCCGAACGAGAATTCCTCGGGCGTACGGGTATCTATCAGCATTACCTCGTCTTTCTTCTCAGCCAGTTCGCGCCAGGAGATAACCGGCATTGCACCGCTGATAATATTGGAAGCCACATATCCGGCTATGGCGATGGGGTCTTTTGCCGATGAGAAAGGCGGCGCATAGGCATGTTCCGTTTCCATCAAATCATAAACGGTTCCACCGTGTTTGATAAGTCCCGCTATCTGGTCGATGCGCTTATCCACTCCCTCATAACCCACACATTGCGCGCCATAGAGTTTACCGGTTTTCGGGTGGAACGTCAGTTTCAAAGTCAAGGGCAATGCATCGGGATAATAACCTGCGTGCGAAGCCGAATGGGTTACCGAGCTTTGATACTCCATTCCCCATTGTTTCAGACGCTTGGCGGCCAGTCCGGTAGACGCTACCGTCATATCGAAGACTTTGGCGATGGATGTACCGATGGCGCCTTCATAGGATGTGGTATTGCCCAATGCCATATTGTCGGCAACAATACGTCCCTGACGGTTGGCCGGATTAGCCAGATAGTTGAGCCACGGTTTTCCGGTCAACGGATGAGGATATTCGATGGCATCGCCTACGGCATAGATGTCTTTTACGGAAGTTTCCAAGTGCTCGTCCACCCAGATACCGCCCATTTCCCCCAACTTCAGACCGGCCTGTTGCGCCAATGCCGTTGCCGGACGCACACCGATAGAAAGCAATACCATATCGGCGGGAATCGTCTTTCCGCTTTTCAGGAAGACAGTAATTCCCTGTTCGGTGCGACGGAAATGGGTAACGCCCTCTTCCAAGTAAAGGGAAACGCCTTTTTGAATTAAATGCTGGTGGATATGTGCAGCCATAGAGAAATCGATGGGCGCCATAACCTGGTTGCCCATTTCTACAACCGAAACCGCAACGCCCGCATGATGCAGGTTTTCCGCCATTTCAAGTCCGATGAAGCCCGCTCCCACTACAACCGCGCGTTTTACTTGTTTGTCTGTGATATAAGCCTTGATTTGGTCGGTATCTTCCACATTGCGAAGCGTAAAGATGCCTTCCGAATCGATGCCTTCCAAAGGCGGTTTTACCGGATTGGCTCCCGGAGAAAGCAGAAGTTTGTCATAAGTTTCTTCATATTCCTTTCCGTCGGCTTTGCGGATAGTCAGTGTCTTCTTTTCCGGGTCGATGGCGACCGCTTCATTCTCTACCCGTACATCAATCCGGAAACGTTGGCCGAAAGATGCGGGAGTCTGAACCAACAGTTTCTCACGCTCGGCAATAACGCCACCGATATAATAAGGCAATCCGCAATTGGCATACGAAATGTATTTGCCTTTCTCCAATAAAATGATTTCAGCCTGTTCGTCTACTCTTCTTAACCGGGCGGCAGCTGTAGCTCCACCTGCAACACCACCAATAATTACATATTTCATACTTCTTTCTTTTAGTTTGATGCTGCAAAGAAAGCAATAATTTCCAATATAAAATAGTTTCCTTTGGAAAATAATGTTAATCGGCTATATTTTAATGCCATGAGGGGTGATATCCACATTGGCACACCCCTCATGATATATAATATTTCATTCAAAAGTTTTTCGGAACGGGAATTACCACCCCATCTTATCGAGACCGGCAGCAGTATACCAAGCGGTGGAACGATATGCGGCGGCAGCCTGGGAGTCTAAAGAAAGGGGAATATAATGCGTGACACCATTTGTTTCCTTCATCGAAAACATTCCGGCAACAGCATCAAATCTATAATCAGCAAACGCAGAATAGTTTTTTTCTGTAGTATTCCAATAAACAAGTGCAGAATTAAAGGCTTGTTTCCACATCTTATATTCGACATCGCTTGTCAAATACTGTATTATTCCTTGCATATCAAAATATCCAATATGCCCCTTACTTATACGTTTGTCATAATCGAAAATATTTGCACGAAGTTCTTCCAACGTGACATCCGTTTGCAAAACCTGATTAGTAAGTATAGCTAAATTATCCAACTCTGAGGTTTTCAAAACAGCAACAGAAGTGCCGCCCGTCCAATTCGCATTTGAGATACCAACACCTGCTTTATAATTTTCATTGTAATGATTAAAATAAGCTTCTGCCATTTGAACTGCTGCCCCCTGTTTAAACATCAAAGGCACAACTTTATCATAAGGAGCCCCCGGTCCAGGATTTTCCGTAGGACATCCCATATAATAATCAGTATAATTACGTACTGCATATGCCACCTCAATAGACATCATAAAACAAGCATCGAACATAATAAAATCAAAATGCGGCATTTCATCATCCAACACTTCCACGAAATCAGATATATTCATACGGTTATCCTGTCCCTCACCAGCATCTTGTCCAATCCAACGAGTAGACGCTGAAGGTACAGGATAAGGAATCCAACCATCGGCATGCGACCAATAAACCAATCCATAGCTATCTGCTGGATATTCATAAAAAGTACGATGCATAACCTCTTTCATCACATCGACATCCGTAGATACCTGCTCAGCATACTTCTTAACAATCTGCCTCTCAACATTACCTTTCTTATCTTTTGCTATACGGAATAAAATAGGACTATCCCCATTATCATCCAAATAAATCAAGAGATTATATAAAGAAGTATCTATTGATTTCATACCTACTAGCATCTCATCAATATCCTGAGTAGCAAAATTGCTCGGATAAGAAGACTCCAAACCATTTTTATCCGCTACGATATAAACAAGCACGGTTTTACTTCCCGCTTCGGGTGGCACAGGGTCATCATCTTGGTTACAGGACGTAAACAAAAAAAGGAAAGACGCGCACAGCAGGGTATAAAGTTTCAATCTCATAGTCATTCGTATAATTCCGGGAAGCAATGATTACTCTTCCGGCTTCTTAAAACTAAACTTGTCCGGCGCAATAGCTTGCAGCACCATTGTTCCTTTCTTATACTTCGCCTTTACCTTGACAGCTTCCTTTTCCAGTTTCTTTCTGCTTTCACTGAAATAGACCATACACGTATAATCGGGTTTCTTCAAATCGTACTCCAGGTAGTTCTTCAACTGATAGCTATACAAATCGCGTTTGGGCAGAAAACCGTTCTTATCCAGCGCCGCGCTATCCAAGACCTGAATTTCCGTACAATACACTATCGAATCATTGAAAGACGCCGCTACACCAAAAGCGTAAACCGGCTTATGACTTTTCATTGTAAATGCCGTACACAAAGTAAATACGAGCATTACTGCAAATACTATTTTTACGTGCTTCATAATTTCTTTTTGTTTATTTAATGGGGCAAAGATAATGTAAACCGAAAGCAGAACAAAATAAGCACGCCTATTTTTTATGCGGAGACACCGCTTTATCATGATTTAAAGACGGAAAAAACCGGCCGTCCACGCTGGACAGACCGGTTTACTTAATTTCTTTATTTGTCAGAAACCGATATTCTTATTTATCCCAAATAAGATTTGAGCAATTTGCTACGATTACTTTGTCTTAATCTTCTGATTGCTTTTTCTTTAATCTGGCGGACGCGCTCACGTGTGAGACCAAATTTGTCGCCGATTTCCTCTAATGTCATTTCCTGCTGTCCGATACCGAAAAACATCTGTATGATTTCTTTTTCCCTATCGGTTAACGTAGAAAGAGCTCCCTCGCAAGAGACTCGTTCACCAAAGAGCGGTCGGCCATAGGAGAGTCGTCGTTGACCAACACATCGAGCAGGCTGTTGTCTTCTCCTTCAACGAAAGGCGCGTCCACCGAAATATGGCGACCGGAAACCTTCAGCGTATCAGAGATTTTGTCAACAGGGATTTCCAATTCATCGGCAAGCTCTTCGGGAGACGGGCGACGTTCGTTTTCCTGCTCGAACTTAGAGAAAGCCTTGCTGATTTTGTTCAGCGAGCCTACCTGGTTCAAAGGGAGACGCACAATACGCGACTGCTCTGCCAAAGCCTGCAAAATGGACTGACGTATCCACCATACTGCATAACTGATGAACTTGAAACCACGTGTTTCATCGAACTTTTCGGCAGCCTTAATCAGTCCTAAATTGCCCTCGTTAATCAAGTCGGGCAAACTCAAACCCTGGTTCTGGTACTGTTTGGCTACAGATACAACGAAACGCAGATTGGCACGTGTCAATTTCTCCAGTGCAACACGGTCACCCTTGCGGATGCGCTGAGCGAGCTCTACCTCTTCTTCGACTGTAATGAGGTCTTCGCGACCGATTTCCTGCAAATACTTGTCAAGAGAAGCGCTCTCTCTGTTAGTGATACTTTTGGTAATTTTTAATTGTCTCATTCTTATAATACAGATTTGGGTTGCAAAGTTACGACAAATTATTTATTACAAACAAACTTGCCCGAACTTTTTTACCTTATTTATATCTTACTTATACAACAAAAAGGATGTCGACAAGTATTTGCCGACACCCTCTTTTTCGTCTTTCTTTGCTATTATTACAATCTTCTTACCTATCTGCCTGCTTTTGTCACTCTTGAGTTAAATCCACAGCGTAGCTTGCACGCTTGCCCGACGGGAACATACCGGTGATGAACAGTACCTGATCGGGAGATTGAGTAGCCGCTTTCAGCACTTTCTCCAAATCTTCCACCGACTTCATCTGCACGTTGTTCGCTTTCAGGATAATGAAGCCCTTACGGATACCGGCATCGGCCATCTTACCGTTGGATACTCCGGTTACTTCCAAGCCATAACCCAGATTAAGCTGTCGCTTCAGTTCGGAAGATACAGGCTTGAAGGCTGCACCCAGAAGTTCCATTCCGGCGTCTTTCACAACTTTCGTATTGCCCTGAGAGTTTTTCAGAGTCAACTCAAATTCTTTCTCTTTCTTATCACGGATTACTTTTACCTTCACCTTGTCGCCCGGACGATGCTTGGCCAAAGCTTCCTGCAAATCAGTGAATTTATGCACTTTCTTACCGTCGATACCGATGATAACGTCATCCGACTTCAATACGCCGGCGGCAGAACCACCCTCTACGACTTCGGCAATCAGGACACCTTCTTTCACACCGAGTTCATCGGCTTTCTTTTTCATCTCCTCAGCCAGTCTTTCGTCCATTTGCAGGTCTGTACCCAGCGTAGTACCGGTAATGCCCAGCAAAGCGCGTTGCACCGTACCGAACTGTTTTAAGTCCGCTACAACTTTCGTCATGATACTGGTAGGGATTGCAAAACCGTAACCGGAGTATGCACCTGTCGGTGAATACAGCATGGCGTTGATACCGACCAGCTCGCCTCTTGCATTGACCAGCGCACCACCACTGTTACCCTGGTTGATAGCGGCATCCGTCTGGATGAAAGACTGGATATTCGCAGCCTGTCCGTTGGATGCGGTAGCGCCGATGGCACGAGCCTTTGCGCTGACGATACCGGCCGTAACGGTAGAGTTCAGGTTGAACGGATTACCTACCGCCAACACCCATTCGCCGACTTTCAGCTCGTCGGAATTACCTACCGGCACCGTAGGGAAATCATCTCCCTCAATCTTAATCAGCGCAAGGTCGGTGCTGGGGTCGGTGCCGATGATGCGGCCTTTCAGCTCACGGTCGTCATTCAGTTTTACGGTAATTTCATCAGCGCCTTCAACCACGTGATTGTTGGTTACGATGTAACCGTCCTTAGAAATAATCACACCGGAACCGAAACCTACGCGCGGCTGGGTTTGTATCTGACGCTGCTGTCCGCGGCCGTCACCGAAGAAAAAGTCAAAAATATCCGGCATACCCTGCACCGTTTGAGTTTTACTCAATTGCTTGGCGCGTATATGTACTACGGCGTGAACCGAATTCTCCGCCGCTTGTGTCAAATCAACAGGCTGCGCATCCGTTGCGTTGTAAGCGGCCAACCGCAGGTTATTAGGGTTCTGTTGGAACAACTCGCCAAATGTAGCAGGCTTTTCCTTATTCAGCATCTTATAGGTGGTAACACCAGCTACTCCTGAACTAAGAATTACAATGGCTGCTACTCCAAGGATGTTTTTTGTTGTCTGTTTCATATTACTTTCTAGTCTCTTTAATTGTTAATATTCAAATCTCATTTAACATTCTGACGTTAAAATAACGACAAAAATCGTTCAGTTATTCCGCTTGTCACTCTTTTTTGTTCTCTTTTAACAGTGAATATTTAGGGCTTAACAGCGGTTAACGGCAACGACTGCCAAATTAGCATTTGTGTACGATTACTGTCTGTTAAAAGACTGACAGATAGACGAAATAAAAACGCACCGTCCGTTTGCCTGTAACAGATGATGCGTTGAGGGCAAACAGACCGTGCGTTTACCTCAAACGTACGGTCTGTTTTAAAGTTGTATGCTATATCCTAATAATTAAGGTAATCAATGTCCATATGGTAGCTCCACTGCGGAAAATAAAGGTTTCCGCCTTCCCACTCTACCTCACCGCGCTGGAAGTCCACCGTTTCGCTACGCGGATATTTCTTTTCGGGTACCAACGGCATACCGTAATCGGTATTCACAATCATACGCCAGGAATCGATGCCGCCCATGAAGAAATACCCTTCATCGGCATTACGGGCGAAAGCCGGTATTCCGAACGATTGGTCGACAGGCACCCACCCTACACCCTCAAAATACACTTCCGCCCAATCGTGCAGGTTCCAAGCACGGGGATGCATCATGAAACCGCTCTGGAAATGCGCAGGAATACCGCTGATGCGGCATAAGGTAATGAATAAAAGGCTGACCTGACCGCAGTCGCCGTGACGGTTGTCCAATACATATTCCGGAATATTCTCAATCGTGGAATATTCGCGGGCGGACGCCCAGGGGAAGTTATCGTTGACCCAGCGGAAAATACGCTTCGCCTTTAAATAAGGATTGTTTTCGCCTGCTGTCAATTTGGCAGCCAGCTCACGCAGACGCGGAGAGAAAATGATATGCTTCTCCCGCTCGGCGGTATATTCCTTATAAAGAGTGGTAGCCGTATCATAGGGCTGGACATCTTCCGCACGCAGATTATGCCATTCTCCGCAAGACGTATATTCAAACGTCTCGGAGAATACGGTAGGCTCACCTTTCACCGCGCGCTTCTCCATATAGAGCGTACTGTGCCGGCAGTCTTGCGGAGAAAAGACATACTCCGGCTCGCTGGCAGAAATAAATTTCACGTCCGTCTGCCGGGACTGGTCTTTACGGGGATAAGGCAGCCAGCAGCGAATCATCTTTCCCGCAGGAACAGCATTGGTGTCTACCGTCAGCGTATAAGTGACGCGCATCCGTTTAGGAGCGACTATCGCTTTCTTGTCCTTCTTCACGGCGGCAATGATTTCCGGAAGGTTCTCCTTGTTCACCTGTTCGCTCCCGCTCAATGCAGTACCTTCTTTGGCTGTTTTTATATCATAACAGGCCGAATCCACACGAAACAGATTAGGCCCGGCATTACGGAAATAGCGTTTTTCATCATCCAAGGTCATGCACTCCAAAGCATTGGACGCTTCCCACCGGCGCATTTGTTCGTCCGTCACATCAGGAATATACTTTTCGATATAGTCTTTCACCTGGGCTTCCGTCAAACAGAAATCCGTAAGCAGGCGTTGGTGTAAATCATCGTCCCAACTATATGGTTTGCTTTCAGGCTTCGTGCCGCAAGCGGAAGCAAGAACAAACAGGAATACGGTATATACTAATTTCCTCATGGAGAGATTTATAATTTAGGATTTATCATGCATTTAAAGTTTCACGACTCCGATACCCGGCAAATCCGGCAGCGTAATCTTTCCCTTCACAACTTCCATACCCTTGAAGCGGTCGTTGGCTATCAACAAACTGCCGTCCAAATCGGCAAAGTCCACCGCCGGAGAGAATTGCGAGGCCGCGGAAATGGCGCACGAAGTTTCGGTCATACAACCCACCATGACTTTCATGCCCAAAGCACGCGCCAGCGTCACCATTTTCCATGCCTCACGCATACCTGTACACTTCATCAGTTTGATATTGATACCGGTAAAGGCGTCTTTCAGCCCTACTATATCCTTCAAACGTTGAATGGACTCGTCCGCGAATATCGGCAACGGGCTTTGTCCGGTTACCCACGCGATATCATCCAATTGTTCTTTAGGCATGGGCTGCTCTATCATCACAATGCCTTTCTCTTTCAGCCAGTGAATCATATCAAGCGCATAATATTTGTCTTTCCAGCCCTGATTGGCGTCAACGGCGATGGGAAGAGCCGTCACCGAACGGATGGTCTCAATCATCTCCTTATCGTTATCACGTCCCAGCTTCACTTTCAGAATATTGAACTGCTCGGCGCACTCTTTTGTCTTTTCACGTACCACATCGGGCGTATCGATACCGATGGTAAATGTGGTGGAAGGTGCTTTCTCCTTATCCAATCCCCAGATTTTATACCAGGGAGCCTGCAACAATTTACCCACCAAATCATGCAAAGCGATATCCACCGCGGTTTTAGCCGCCGCATCGCCGGCAGAGAGACTGTCTATATAGCTTAGAATATCCTCCAGCCGGAAAGGATCGGAAAACTGTCCGATAACACCCTGTACTTTCTTCAGAAAAGCCAGCACGCTATCCATCGTACCCAATTCGTGTTGCAGATAGGGCGGCATGGACGCTTCGCCATAGCCGACGATGCCGTCATACTCTATTTCGACCTGCACATCGGGAGTAGTGGTGCGCGAATAAGTAGCCACCGTAAACACATGGCGCAACTTCAATTCATACGGAAAGAAACGCAGCTTCATTTTAGGCGTAATGCCACTCTTCTTATTGATATTGAACAAAGCGGGCATTGCACCTTCACCTGCCAATACGCTATTGATAGCCATGCCCGAGCCTAATGCGGCAAAGGCGGCGGTCTTTAAAAAGTCTCTTCTGTTTTGCATGTCATTTATAGTATTCGTTAGTTTCCGTCGTATTTAATCCCGCTTCCTTATTTATATAAGGTAACACGCGCGTAGCAAACAGCAACCGTCCGAGATTGTACTCATCAAACAATTCGTCCGCCGGGTCGAAGCTGCTGATATGCACATCACCCTGTGAATGAATAAAACGCTTGCCGCCGATATACATACCCACATGCACGACACGTTCTTTACGTTCCGGGGTTGCTTTGCGGCCGAAGAATATCAAATCACCCGGCTGCAGGTTGGAGAAATCGGATGCAATGTCTATATGCTCGCCCACATAAGCCTGCTGGGAAGCATCACGTGGAATAATGATGTCGTGCATGAAAAGTATGGTACGCATGAAACCGCTGCAATCCACACCTTTCGATGAAGTTCCCGCCCAAAGATAAGGTATTCCCATCATCGTGTGCGCCGTACGAATAATATCGGCCGCATCCTGCTTCAAGCCGGAACGCCATTTCTTCTCAGGCATGGCTATGGATTTGGAGATGTAACCCTGACGGCCGTCGGGATAGGTCACTTTGTAGAAGGCTCCTTTGCTCCCTTCCCATTTCAAACGGTTACCTGCCGCAACGTCCGAAATCGTCTGTGAGGTCTGGTCCGGTTCGGAATATACAAAACCGTAATGAGCCGTCACTACAATCTTTTCCGCGCTGTTCCATGCAGCCATTTCTTCTTTTGTCACGGGATGTACACCTACGCGGTGCACCCAGGCGATATAATCGTCGGGAGTTTGAATACGTATCCAGCCGTCGCGCTGCAACACACGCACGGGCATTCCCATCAAGCCCTGCGTCATCATTTCCGATGAGAAATCCGGGGATACGCGCAGGTTTGCCACAGAGACATTGATAATGCCGTACGTTTTGCCTTCCAAATCCTTCCCATCGGGAAGCACTTTGAGACAATCCATTACGGTATATCCTTTTTTTGCCAGTTCTTTCAGCAAAACAGTCTTTGCCTCCGCCGAGGTAGTAACACCGCGCAACATCACATTTTTACCGGAAAAAGAATAATCTATTTCCAACAACGCCACACGCTTATCCGGTGCGAACTGTTTTTTCAAACTATCGGTGAGTTGCGCTACCTCTGCCGGTATATCACGGTCGCCGGATTCCGAAGCGGCTGCGCAAAGAGTTATCAAGAGAAATACTGCTAAGAATGAGGCAAACTTTTTCATGGGCTATATGCATTTGGGAGTTATTAATGTTAGCAAAGCTAACAATTTATTCCGAAAGAGATACATATTTTCAGCGTTTTTAAGAATTTACGCAAATAAAAGGCCGATAACAAACAAATCGCCAATCACTGACCGCCAATCACCAAAAAATTCCTATCTTTGCGGAACAAAGCAGTTGGTCGGTTTGTCGCTTGCGCCCTGTGCGTATGAGGAAAGTCCGGGCAACACAGAGCATCCTACTTCCTAACAGAAAGCTGTCCGCGAGGGTAGAGTAACGTAGAAGAAAATAACCGCCATGCTCTTCCTGAGTATGGTAAGGGTGAGAAGGTGGGGTAAGAGCCTACCGGCCTTGTGGTGACACAAGGGCTGTACGTCTTGGGAGTTGTAAGGTCATGTAAACCGACGCTATGAGAGCTGCTCGCTCCATGTCGGAGGGTAGACCGCTAAAGCCGGTATGGCAACATACGGCTCAGATAAATGACAGACACTTCTTGAATGAAGAAGGAAGAATGAGGAATGAAGAATTCCGAAAACGACCTCTTCCGGAACAGAAGAACAGAACCCGGCTTACAGACCGACTGCTTTTTTAAATTAAAAATTAAAAGTTGAGAATTGGGAAATACAGGCCTTTCGGCCTACTGTCATTTTTCAATTCTCAATTCTCAATTTTCACTTTAGCATGAACAAGCGTATCGCCACCCTTTGGAAGTTCCTGACATACGACATCTGGCGTATTACGGAAGATGAAGTCACCAAAACGACTTTTTCCTTATATAATATCATCAAAACCATTTATCTCTGCATCAACCGCTTCACCAAAGACAGGCTTGTGAACAAGGCGTCCGCGCTGACATACAGTACCTTGCTGGCTATCGTACCCATTTTGGCTATTGTGTTTGCCATCGCACGCGGGTTCGGTTTCGACAATCTGATGGAGAGCCAAATCGTCAAAGGTTTCGGCGGTCCGTCGGAAACGACGGAGGTTATTTTCCAATTCGTCAATTCCTATTTGTCGCAAACCAAGAGCGGCATATTCATCGGGGTGGGTTTAATCATGTTATTGTGGACGGTGCTCAACCTGATTAACAATATGGAGATTACTTTCAACCGCATCTGGCAGGTAAAGAAAGCGAGGAGCATGTACCGCAAAATCACGGACTACTTCTCCATGCTTCTGCTGATACCGATTCTGCTGGTAGTTTCCGGCGGTCTTTCCATATTCATGAGTACCATGCTGAAGAATGTGGCTGACTTCACCCTGCTCGCCCCCATCGGTAAGTTCTTAGTCCGCCTCATACCTTTCGTTTTGACATGGTTCATGTTTACGGCACTGTACGTCTTCATGCCTAATACAAAAGTGAAATTCAAACACGCGCTGATTTCGGGAATTTTGGCAGGTACGGCACATCAGGCCTTTCAGTTCCTTTATATCAGCAGCCAGTTGTGGGTATCCCGCTACAATGCTATTTACGGCAGCTTTGCGGCGCTCCCCATGTTTCTGCTGTGGTTGCAAATATCCTGGACCATCTGCCTCTTCGGAGCGGAACTGACGTATGCCGGACAGAACATACGGAACTTTAGTTTCGATAAGGACGCGCGCAATATCAGCCGCCGTTACCGCGATTTTATCTCCATCCTCATCATGTCTCTTGTAGCCAAGCGTTTCGAAAAGAATGAACCGCCCTACACTGCCGAAGACATATCCGAGGAGTGCCAGATTCCCATACGCCTGACCAACCAGACCCTGTATGAGTTACAGGAAATCAATCTGCTGCACGAAGTAGTGACCGATACCAAAAGCCAGGACATCGCTTACCAGCCCTCTATGGACATCAACAAGCTAAACGTCGCTTTCCTGCTGGACAAACTGGACACCCACGGTTCCGAGGACTTCAAGATAGATAAGGATAAAGAATTCCACGGGCAGTGGGAAACACTGATGAAAGCACGGGAAGAGTACTACAAAAGCGCAAGTAAAGTGTTGCTGAAAGACTTATAGCGATGCCATTAATAATGGTTGTACGAAACAACCTTATCTTTGGATTTTCTTGATTTCTTCCGTTTATCTTTCGCCGGATAACCTATCGTTATGTCAAGCAACAGACGCTTATTGGCGGGAATGCCCGTAAGCTTCTTAATCTCCTTTTCATCGAACCAGCCCAAGATACACGAACCCAGCCCCTCGCTCTCGGCAGCCAGCGTGATATGGGCGGTAGCAATACCGATATCTATCAGGGGGAAATACTTGTCCTTAATCTTAGCGCCCAAGAAAGAAGTGATATTCATCGATTCTTCCACAACCAGAATATGTATCGGAGCGTCTTTGGCAAACTTATTCATCCCCAACCCGGCAGTAGCCTTACCCACTTTTACCGACAGCTCCGGGTCTGTGATTACCACAAAACGCCACGGCTGGGCATTGCAAGCCGAAGGCGACAGCCGGGCCGCTTCCAAAATACGTTCCAACTTCTCCGGCTCTACCGCACGGGACATATCATAAGCCCGGTCGCTTTGGCGTGAAGCGACCAATTGCAAGAAATCATTCATAATGAGTTATGAGTTATAAGCTATAAGTTATGAGTCATGAGTGGTAAATGCCTGTGCTTATAAAAAGAAAGCACCCGCGAATTATAACTTATAACTCATAACTTATAATTCTATTTATATTGTATCATTCTACTGATATACTTACCGATAATATCGAACTCGAGATTCACTACGCTACCCACCTTGAAAGTATGGAAATTGGTATGTTCGAAAGTATAAGGAATAATGGCTACCTGGAACGTGTTATCCGTAGGATTGCATACAGTCAGGCTGACGCCATTTACGGTAACGGAACCCTTATCTACGGTGATATAACCGCGCTTTGCCATTTCCTTATCAAACTCATACCGGAACGTAAAGTAATAACTGCCCTCGGCATCCTTTATATCCACGCAAGTTGCCGTCTGGTCTACGTGTCCCTGTACAATATGTCCGTCCAGGCGGCCGTTCATCATCATGCTGCGTTCTACATTCACCTCATCGCCTACACTTAACAAGCCGAGATTGGAACGGTCTAAAGTTTCCTTCATCGCCGTCACCGTATAGGTATCATCCGTCATGCTGACCACCGTAAGGCATACGCCATTATGGGATACACTCTGGTCTATTTTTAATTCATTCACGAACGAACACTTGAAAGTAAAGTGTACATTTTCTTGGTCTTTCACCATAGCCACCAGCGTGGCGCATTCTTCTACTATTCCGGAAAACATAAGCCTATACATTTTTAAGTTAGATACTATCCTTATCATGGATGCGGCAAAGATACAAAAAGGGTCTCATATAGAAATGAAAAAAAGGAAGCTTTTCACAAAGCCTCCTTTTTCAGTTTTCAATAGGTATTAGTTTTTTTTTAAGGTAAAAAGATTGTTTTCAGGATAACGTTGCAAATATAGCCGCTTTTCAGGATACCAACCAAATTAAAAAACATGTCTTATAACATCTTTTCCTTGATTCTTTTGATTTTATTATCATTTCAAAGCACTTTTCTACATCTGCAATCGTTTTCAATGGACAAATATAGGGTTATTTTCCATTAAACACTAAAAATATCCTAAAAAGTTATCTATTTCTTATCATTCGGATAGTGTTCGTCTGTACGTCCGCTATGTTTTAACACTTTGGCGTCGATAAAGAACACGATTTCCTCGGCGATATTCGTAATGTGGTCACCGGAACGTTCCAGTTTACGGAACACACTGACCAGATTCAGACAGGAGAGCGCACTTTCGGGGTGCTTGCTGATATAGTCGGAAAGCACGGCAGTGGCGTTCGCGTTGATTTCGTCCAGCAGATTATCTTTGGCAAACACCGCGGTCGCCATCTCCTGACTCTCTTCCTGGAGAGCTTTTTTGGCAAGCTCCAGCATAGACAACACCTGGTTTATCATCTCTTCCAAGCGCAGCCCTTTTACCAGCTCGTTGTCCAAAACAGGTTCCTTGCAGTTTATGGCAAAGCGGGCTATCCCCTCGGCAAAGTCGCCCAAACGTTCCAGGTTCGTATTGATTTTGAGCATGGCAAGTACAAAGCGCAAGTCGATGGCGACAGGATTATAGAGGGCTATAATATCTTCTATATCACTGTCTATTTTGAGTTCAAAGGCGTTGACACGACGTTCGCGCACCAATACCTGCTGTGCCAGTTCGCGGTCTAAAGTCAGTACGGCTTCTCCTGCGCGGTCAAGCTGGTTATACACTAAAGTCCACATTTCGTCTATTTCTTTTTTCAGCAAGACGAGCTCTGATTCGATAAACTTTACCATAATGTTTCTTCTATTTCAAAATTATCAATTCCATAATCATATCACTTGTTTCAACGCATGACACTGTTCGTACCAAAGGGCGGTACCATCCGTACCAACGCATGAAACTTCCCGTACCAAAGCGTGGTACCGCTCGTACCAAGGCGTGAAACTGCTTGTACCACGGCATGGTACCGTGCCTGCCAAAGCACGGAACAGTCCGTTACCCGAAGCGTCCCGTTATATAGTTCTGCGTCTCTACCTTATCGGGATTAGTGAAAATCTTTTTGGTATCGCCGAACTCCACCATCTCACCCATATAAAAGAAAGCCGTACTATCGCTTACGCGGGCAGCCTGCTGCATATTATGGGTAACGATTACAATGGTGTATTGCTTCTTCAATTCGTGTATAAGCTCCTCTACCTTAGCCGTGGAAATGGGGTCGAGGGCAGACGCCGGCTCATCCATCAACAGGACGGACGGAGATACCGCCATGGCACGGGCTATGCAAAGGCGCTGCTGCTGTCCGCCGGAAAGGGCGTAGGCAGATACCTTGAGCTTGTCTTTCACCTCATCCCATAGTGCCGCCCCTTTCAGGGTCTCCTCTACCCGCCGGCGGATAAAAGCATTGTCGGTAACGCCGTTTACACGCAATCCGTAGGCCACATTCTCAAAAATGCTTTTCGGAAAGGGATTGGGACGCTGGAATACCATACCTACATTTTTGCGAAGTTCGTCCACCTGCACACCTTTCTTATATATGTCCTGACCGTCGATAAGAATCTCACCGGTCAGGCGGGTGTCGGGTATCAAATCGTTCATACGGTTCAGCAAGCGGAGAAAAGTGGACTTACCGCAACCGGAAGGTCCGATGAAAGCCACAACCGACTTCTCCGCGATATCCATGCTGATACCTTTCAAGGCATGGAAGTCGCCATACCAGAAATTTACATCACGCGTTTCTATTTTATTCATCATGCCGTTCATGATTTTATTGATTTAGTTCATTTTGATTTTCTTCTCGAAATATTTCCGCAGAGCATTGGCCAGCAGATTTACCAGAAGGATTATCAGTATCAAGACCAAAGCCGTTCCATAGGCAATAGGCAACTGGGCTTCCATATCCGTACCGCTGGTGGAGATGACGTACAGATGATAGGGCAACGCCATGCACTGGTCGAAAATACTGCCGGGCAATTGCGGCAGGAAATAGGCTGCGCACGTAAAGAGAATAGGTGCCGTCTCTCCGGATACACGCCCCAGAGCAAGAATCAGGCCGGTGATGATGTTGGGCATTCCCATCGGCAGAATCACATGCCAGATTGTTTGCAGCTTGGTGGCTCCCAAAGCGCGACTGCCCTCACGCAGGCTGTCAGGTATCGCCTTCAAAGCCTCTTCGGTAGTGCGAATCACCAAAGGCAGGCTCAACAGTCCCAAGGTAAGCGAACCCGCCAGGATGCTGTCGCCAAAGTCCATATAGTTGACAAACAATGCCATGCCGAAAAGTCCGAACACGATGGAAGGTATGCCGCTCAGGTTGTTCGTCATCATACGGATGAAACGCACAATCCAGCCCTTAGGCGCATATTCGTTCATATAGATGCCGCTCATCACCCCCACCGGGAAAGCGAACAACGCGCTACCTGTCATCAGGCAAAAAGTACCGACGATGGCAGGCAGAATACCGCCGGATGTCATGCCGTCTGTCGGGGCGCCCGTCAAGAACTCCCAGTCGATGACTCCTATACCTTTGTATATGATAAAACCGAGAATGGCAAAGAGGATGCCTACCACACTCAGACTAAGCAAACGGAACAGTCCGAACGCGATGTTTTGCGAAAGATGTTTTCTACTGATCATATCCTTTTACTTTCTTTTGCCCGAAGATACAGCTTCTACCGTGAAGTTTATCAACAAGCTGATAAAAAACAATACGACTCCCAAGAGGAACAATGCCTCGTAATGCGCGCCACCCGCCGGCGCTTCGCCCAGTTCGGCGGCAATTGTGGCGGGAATCGTGCGCAAAGGTTCCAAAATGCTATGGGGAATTACGGCAGCGTTTCCCGTCACCATCAGTACCGCCATCGTTTCGCCGACAGCACGGCCGATACCCAGAACAACCCCGGACGTAATGCCTGATATGGAATAAGGTATCACCACCTTATATATGGTCTGCCACTGTGAAGCGCCAAGCGCCAGACTGGCTTCGCGCATGGCCCGCGGACAGTTGCGCATGGCATCCTCCGTCACCGTGATAATGGTAGGCAACGCCATGATGGCGAGCACGATACTTCCTGCCAGTCCGCTCTCGCCGACAGGCAAATCGAACACTCTTTGCAGCAAAGGCACTATCACAATCAACCCGAAGAAACCGTAAACAACGGAAGGAATACCGCTCAGCAGTTCTATCACCGGCTTCATCAGATTCCGTATCTTATGGTCAGCCACCTCGGACATATAAACGGCCACCGCCAGTCCGAACGGCAAGGCTATGAGAATGGCGAAAAGGCTTACCCACAACGTACCCGTTATCAACGGTAAGAAGCCGAACTGAGGAGCAGGTGTAGCCGTAGGAAACCACTCGGCTCCCGCAAAGACGTCTTTCAGCGAAATGGTGTTGTCCCGCAGCAAATGAACGGAGTCGGGACGGACAATGAACTGCCTCGGCACAAAAGCCACGATGCCCGGCGTGCGTTCCACCAAGTCCGTGATGCATGCGCCTGCATTTTCGTAAGATGCTCCCAACTGTTCTTCCGTATAATACCGTGTAACATCTTCCAAACGAAAAAGCCGGATAGGGAGATTCTCCCCACCGACTTCCCGCCAATTTGTTATCTCTTCATCGAAAACATCCTTTATCTGTACCGGAGTAAGTTCACTTACCTTATTGTCCTTTTTTAACGCCAAGACATACCCCTCTTCGATTACCCGGCTATGGAACAGCCCCACCGCTTCGGAAAAGAGGAATAAGACGATAAGCACAATAGTAAGACTTGTTACAAAGCCGCTACAAGCCAATATGCCCTCTATAATTTTCTCAAAAACTTTTTTCATATTGCCTACTTTTTTCTGTGCGCAAAGAAACGGGGTAGATATTAAGGCAGTGTGACTATCGTTTGAAAGAAATGTTTCAAACATATTACAAATTTGTTACAATAAACACAGACCCGCCGTATGTAACAACTTTGTAACATGCGTTGTTTTAATTTGCAGCGAAATAAAAACAGCGGGAACATACCTCCATACACTATTGTTGTTTAAGTATCGTCCCAAAAACATTAGAATATGATGAAGCATTTATTTCTGACCATCTTCGCATTGGCATTTGCCGCTACCGACATTCAGGCGCAGCGCATCAAAGGCAGCGACACCGTTCTGCCCATCGCACAGCAAACCGCCGAACGCTTTATGACCTTGAATCCCAATGCCCGCGTCACCGTCACCGGAGGCGGAAGCGGGGTAGGCATTTCCGCCTTGCTGGATGAAACGACCGACATCGCAATGGCTTCCAGAGGCATCAAATTCAGCGAGA
Source organism: Bacteroides sp. 44_46 (assembly GCF_001915465.1). Lineage (NCBI taxonomy): Bacteria > Pseudomonadati > Bacteroidota > Bacteroidia > Bacteroidales > Bacteroidaceae > Bacteroides > Bacteroides sp. 44_46. Next base: position 137,004 of record NZ_MNQO01000017.1, read on the forward strand.
AGATGAAAGCGAAAGCAGCCGGAGAGGAACTGGAAGAAATACCGGTAGCCTATGATGCGCTGGCCGTTGTCGTACACCCGTCCAATCCCGTAAAGCAGCTCACCCGCCGACAGTTGGAAGATATCTTCCGCGGTAAAATCACCAATTGGAAGCAAGTAGGCGGAGACGACCGCAAAATAGTGGTCTACTCGCGTGAGACCTCTTCCGGCACATACGAATTCTTTAAAGAAAGCGTACTGAAAAATAAGAATTACATGAGTAGCAGCCTTTCCATGCCCGCCACCGGAGCCATCATACAATCCGTCAGCCAAACGCGCGGAGCCATCGGCTATGTGGGTCTTGCCTATGTATCGCCCCGCATCAAGACCCTTGCCGTATCTTACGACGACAAGCACTTTGCCGCTCCCACCCTGGAAAACGCCATCAACAAAACTTATCCCATCGTACGCCCGCTATATTATTATTACAATAAGAAAAGTGCCGGCCTTGTAGACCCGCTGTTACAGTTCGTATTGTCACCCGCCGGCCAAGAAATCATTAAAAAGAGCGGATACATTCCTATAAACGAAGAATGAAAAATGAATAATGCAGAATGAAAAACGAAGAATGAGGAGCGAGAAATTCTTCATTCTTCATTCTTCATTCTTCATTATTTTGCGCTATCTTTGCGCCACTATACGAATAATAATAGCATTATGGCAGAAATAAAAAGCGAAGAAACAAGCGAAAAGAAGAGCCTGAACTTCATTGAACAAATAGTAGAGAACGACTTGAAAGAAGGTAAAAACGACGGAAAAGTACAGACACGTTTTCCGCCGGAACCCAACGGTTATCTTCACATCGGACATGCCAAAGCCATTTGCCTGGATTTTGGTATTGCCGCCGCACATGGCGGTGTCTGCAACTTGCGTTTCGATGATACCAACCCCACCAAAGAAGACGTGGAGTACGTAGAGGCTATCAAGGAAGATATTCAATGGCTGGGCTACCGGTGGGGCAACGAATACTATGCTTCCGACTATTTTCAACAGCTATGGGACTTCGCCATCCGCCTCATCAAAGAGGGCAAAGCGTATATCGACGAGCAGACATCCGAACAGATCGCCGCTCAAAAAGGTACTCCTACCCAACCCGGAGTAGAAAGCCCGTACCGTAACCGCCCCATTGAAGAGACTCTCGACCTGTTCCAAAAAATGAACACCGGAGAGATTGAAGAAGGCGCCATGGTGCTCCGTGCCAAGATTGACATGGCAAGCCCCAACATGCACTTCCGCGACCCGATTATCTATCGCGTCGTGAAGCATCCGCACCACCGTACGGGTACTGCATGGAAAGCTTACCCGATGTATGATTTCGCTCACGGACAAAGCGACTACTTTGAAGGTGTAACCCACTCTCTGTGTACACTGGAGTTTGTTCCTCACCGTCCGTTGTACGACTTGTTCGTAGATTGGGTGAAAGAAGGTAAGGATTTGAACGACCACCGTCCTCACCAGTACGAATTCAACAAGCTCAACCTGAGCTATACGCTGATGAGCAAACGCAACCTGCTGACTTTGGTAAAAGAAGGTCTCGTCAACGGTTGGGACGATCCCCGTATGCCGACCATCTGCGGTTTCCGCCGTCGCGGCTATTCACCCGAGTCCATTCATAAATTCATCGATAAAATCGGTTATACCACTTATGACGCTCTCAATGAGTTCGCGTTGCTGGAAAGCGCCGTACGCGAAGATTTGAATGCCCGCGCTACCCGCATATCCGCCGTATTGAATCCGGTGAAGCTTATCATCACCAATTACCCAGAAGGACAGGTTGAGGAAATGGAAGCCGTCAATAACCCGGAACGTCCGGAAGAAGGCAGTCACAACATCGAATTCAGCCGCGAACTGTGGATAGAACGCGACGACTTTATGGAAGATGCTCCCAAAAAGTACTTCCGCATGACACCCGGACAAGAAGTTCGCTTGAAAAGCGCGTACATCGTGAAGTGTACCGGTTGCAAGAAGAACGATGCGGGAGAAATCACAGAAGTATATTGTGAATACGATCCCGACAGCAAAAGCGGTATGCCCGGAGCCAGCCGTAAGGTAAAAGGCACGATTCACTGGGTGAGTTGCGCACACTGCCTGCAAGCCGAAGTCCGCCTTTACGACCGTTTATGGAAAGTAGAGAATCCGCGCGACGAACTGGCCGCCATTCGTGAAGAAAAGAATTGCGACGCGCTGACAGCCATGAAGGAAATGATAAATCCGGACTCTCTGAATGTATTGCCATGCTGCTATATCGAAAAATACGCTGCCGGCATGAAGCCCCTCTCCTACCTGCAGTTCCAGCGTATCGGTTACTTCAACGTAGACCGTGACTCTACGCCGGAGAAAATGGTATTCAACCGTACCGTAGGCCTGAAAGATACTTGGGGTAAAATCAATAAATAATATAAGGAGTAGAAATAATTAATGAGTAAAAAGAACCTGTTGTCCGGAAGAGACAAGGAATTGCAAGAACTTGCAGAACAATATGAAGCCGCGAAAGCTGAAAATAAGCCTATCTATCTGGACGCAGACGATTTAGCCGACCTTGCCGACTGGTATGCCATGCACGGGAAAAGCGAACAAGCTACCGAAGTCGTAGAGTACGGTTTAAGCTTACACCCCGACAGTACCCCTCTACTGGTGGAACAGGCCTATCTCTTCATGGATGCCCAGAACAGAGAGCAAGCCAAACTGGTAATAGAGCGAATATCCGAGGATTACTCTTCGGAAGTGAAGGTACTTAAGGCGAATATTCTCTTGGGTGAAGGTAAAATAGATGAAGCGGAACAGCTTCTCGACACCATAGAGGACAAAGAGGAGTTAGCCAATATTGTCGATGTATCCTATATGTATATCGATATGGGGTATCCCGTTAAGGCTTTACCATGGCTGGCCGGAGGCTCTGAAAGATACGCCGAGGACGAAGCATATCTGGCCGTAACAGCCGATTGCTTCCATGCGCAAGGTTTGAATCAGAAAGCCGAAACGTTATATAATAAGCTGATAGATAAAAATCCTTATTCGGCTCCTTACTGGTTCGGCTTGGCGCGTTGCTATTTCGAACAGCAGTTGTTTGACAAAGCCATTGAAGCCTGTGATTACGCAATCGTGGCAGATGAAGAATTTGCCGAAGCCTATATCATGAAAGGGCATGCTTTCTACCAATTGGGCAATGAAGAAAGTGCATTGGAGAACTATACTTTGGCCGAGAAATATAAGGCTATCAACCCTGATTTTCTCCAAATGTTCATCGGGCTTAATGAAATATCCAAAGGGCATTGGGAAGAGGGATACCGGCATCTTGAATCTGCCATACAAAGCAAGGATACCGATTCAACGATACTGCCTTCTTTGTATGCTCACGCAGGGAATTGCCTCTATAAATTAGGAAAGAAACGTAAAGCCGGCCAGTATTTCAAGAAATCCCATGAAATAGACCCGGAAGATGTGGACTCGTATCTGATTGAAGGACGCATGTATATGGAAGACGGTGACTTTGACAAGGCCGTAAAAAAGTGGGCTTTGGCTTTAGAGCGTGCACCGTATGCCGATACGTGGAATGAGATTGGGATATACAGCATGGAACTCGGCCAACTGAACCATGCCCGGATGGCCTTCGAACATGTCAAGGAGTTGGAACCCGATTTTGAAAATATCAACGAAAAGCTGGCATCTCTTTATCTGCTGCTTAAAGACAAAGAGAACTTCCAGAAGTACAACCAGCTTTGCAAACGTCCGTTCCAACTGGAAGACTTGAAGAAAATAGAAGAAATGCTGGAAAGTGAAGATAAAGAGGAGTTGGCACAAGCGATGAAGAACATCCTGAATGCACTACAATAAGAATGTAAACAAACCATTAATCACAAGTATAGAATATGGAATCATCAGCAGAGCTCATTAAATGGGTATTAGAGAATTTGAATTATTGGGTGGTCACAATCTTTATGACCATTGAAAGTTCATTTATCCCGTTCCCTTCGGAAGTCATCGTACCACCGGCCGCGTGGAAAGCAATGACCGATGATAGTATGAACATCTTCCTTGTTGTTCTTTTCGCAACCATCGGCGCAGATCTCGGCGCACTCATAAATTATTATCTTGCACGTTGGCTGGGTCGCCCTATCGTCTATAAATTTGCCAACAGCCGTTTGGGACACATGTGCCTGATTGATGAAGAGAAAGTACACCATGCCGAAGAGTATTTCAGAAAACATGGCGCTGCATCCACATTCTTCGGACGCCTCATCCCCGCGGTACGGCAGCTTATCAGTATTCCGGCCGGACTGGCAGGCATGAAGTTAGGGCCATTCCTGCTTTACACGACGCTCGGTGCCGGAATATGGAATGCGATACTGGCTCTGCTCGGTTATTTCATATACCGGTTCACGGACATTAAAACTACGAATGATGTCTATATACTGGCCACGAAGTATAGTCATGAAATCGGTTACGTCATTATAGCAGTTACGGTATTGATTGTAGGTTTCCTGATTTACAAAGGAGCGAAACAGAAAAAATAATAAATGGAAAAACGGTGGATAAAGATAGTCTTCATCCACCGTTTTTCATTATATAGCTAAGTCTAAAAGGCTTATTTCTTAACTGTCTCAATCGCTTTATCATAATCCGGCTCCTGCGTAATTTCCGGAACCAACTCTGTATAGGCAATCTTTCCATCCTTACCGACAACAATTACCGCACGAGCCAGCAAACCGCTCAACGGACCGTCTGCCATACGCACGCCATAGTTTTCATCAAAATCCGAGAAACGGAAATCGGACAAGGGAATAACATTCTCTATGCCTTCCGTTGTACAGAAACGAGCATGTGCAAAAGGCAGGTCTTTGGAAATAGCCAGTACCACCGTATCCGGCAACCCGGCGGCCAATTTATTGAATTTACGTACGGAAGTAGCACATACACCGGTATCCAAACTCGGGAAAATATTAAGAATTACATTCTTGCCATTCAGTTCTTTCAATGAGAAAGAAGACAAATCCGTTTTTACCAATTCGAAATCAGGGGCAACTGTCCCCACTTTTATAAACTCACCGATTACTTTCACCGGTTGTCCTTTAAATTTTGTTGTAGCCATAGTTTTATCAATTTATATGATATAGTAACAAACCGAATACAGAAAATGTTCAATGGAAACTTTTCAATCCGTAGATTGTTACTTTCCCAACGAACTTATAATAATCATTTTTAAATTAAGATTCACATGAAAACAATTTTTGATGAACTGAAACAGGAAGTGAAGAACTGGTGGATTTCACTTATTCTCGGAATCCTGTATGTTGTGGTAGCTTTGAGTTTAATGTTCTCCCCTCTTGACGGATATGCGGCATTAAGTATTTTATTCAGTGTTTCCATGCTGGTCAGCGGTTTGCTGGAAATCTCCTTTGCGGTAAGTAACCGTCGAAGAGTGTCCAGTTGGGGCTGGTATCTGGCGGGAGGTATCATTGATATGATTTTAGGATTCTATCTGATAGCCTATCCTCTGTTAAGTATGGAAGTTATTCCGTTTATTATCGCCTTCTGGTTGATGTTCCGGGGATTCTCATCGGTAGGTTACGCCATGGACTTAAAAAGGTATGGAACGAAAGACTGGGGTTGGTACATCGCATTGGGCATCCTCGCCGTTATATGCTCGCTTATTATTCTGTGGCAGCCGGCGGTCGGAGCTATCTATGCAGTTTATATGATTTCGTTTGCATTCCTTATTATAGGATTCTTCCGTATCATGCTGTCCTTCGAGCTAAAGAATCTGCACAAACGGAGTTCTCAGAGCGCATAATTCGCCGCAGATTACACTGATTTGTACAGATGAGATATCCCTGAGCAAGCCTCAACAGCTTTAAGTCAGTCTGTAATAATCGGTATAATCCGCAGTGAATCATAACACATTCCGGTTGGAGGTCTCCGGCTTATCTTTTATGATGCAGAAAACGGAACATGGTTGTTCTGGACACTCCCATTCGTCGGGCGAGTTCAGAACAGGATGTTCCGTTCGCCTGTTCTTTAAATAATTCCCTTTTATTCTCCGCAAGTATTCTCATCTTGGGCATATACCCCTTTTGGCGCCCTAACCGCTTTCCTTCCTGCTTTCTACGGGCCAATGCTTCTTTGGTACGCATCGAAATCAGATTACGTTCTATTTCAGCCATTAAGCCGAATGCAAATCCCAGAGCCTTACTGTTGATATCGTTCTGAAAGACGTATCCTTCTTTAGTACTATACAATATAACTCCTTTTTTGATGCACGAATTAAGAATAGTCATAATCTCAAGTAATGTGCGGCTTAGCCGTGATATCTCCGTTACAATTAAAGAATCGCCGGGACGCATCCTGTCCAGCACTCCCGATAATTTACGCTCTTTACTACTGACGCTGCCGCTAACAGTCTCTGTGTACCACTTGTCAATACTCATACCGTTTCTCTCTGCGAAACGTATAATCTCCTCTCGTTGGTTTTCCAAAAATTGTCTTTCTGTACTTACTCTTAAATAAGCTACTACTGCCATAAATTTTGTTGTTTTTTTATTGGTTTAACGTCACCAAAGAACGGCTATTCCAATAAAAATGCCAACGCCTCCACGCATATCCTTTACAAAAGGATTCCAAAAATGAAGGATAGGGTAAAAAAACTCCCGGCTGTATTCGGCAACCGGAAGTTCTCTTTCAAATTCCAATAATATGTAGGATGTACTCCTTCCTCATAAACGATTTCTATCAACGTACGATACTCCAAAATGTCAAAAAGATGATTTTGAAGTATTCTTTCAGAGAACGATTATTGATATACTTCATATTATACCTGATTTTATCAGGCATAATCAATTCCACATAGGCCTTATCCGCATCATCCGCTTGCCCCAATATCGTATTTTCATCAACATATTCTATCGAGGCGTAATCTGTTATGCCCGGTCGTACAGACAGAACTTTACGCTGTTCCTCTGTATAGAGGTCAACATATTTGCGTACTTCAGGACGCGGCCCTACCAAACTCATATCTCCTTTCAGAACATTAAATAATTGGGGCAACTCATCCAATTTATACTTCCGTATAAAATAACCGATACGGGTTATTCTCGGATCACGTCCACCTACAGTAATCAATCCCTGTTTATCGGCTCCTACACGCATCGAACGGAACTTATAAACATAGAAGTCCTTACCATAACGCCCTACACGCAATTGACGGTAAAATCCACCGCCTCTACTTTCCAAACAAATGGATATATAAAGAAGAAGAAAGACCGGAGATAATAGAAGTATGCCCAGAAAGGAGAAGAAAATATCGAAGAAACGAATCATAGACTTACAATGGTATCACTCTACAGCTTTATCACCTGCCACCTTGCGATATGCCGCTTTTACGGTATCAATAATAAAAGCCAACTTTTCTTCATCCAATTGCGGATATATAGGCAAAGATATTTCTCCCTTAAAGTTCTCGTAAGCTTGAGGATAATCCTTTATATCATACCCCAAAGAATTGAAGAATGATAACATTGGCATCGGGATAAAGTGAACATTTACAGCCACTTCACTTTTGGCTATTTCATCAATCATCCGATCGCGCTGTTCTTCTGTAAAATCCTTGATACGTAGGGCGTAGATGTGGTAGGAACTTTCTTTATCGCCCTCTATCGAAGGGGGCACAATAGCCCAATTACAGTTTTCAAAAGCTTGGGTGTAAGTATTGAATACTCTTTTTCTCTCTTCGAGCAGTTTAGGGTATTCCCGTATCTGTGCGAGACCGATGGCAGCATTTACATCCGCCATATTAATTTTCATCCCTAAGCCAACAATGTCATAACGCCAACCACCCGCTTTAGATTTGGAGAAAGCGTCTTTAGTCTGGCAGTTCAAACTCATCATACGAAGTTCTTTGTACAACCCGGCATTGTCAAAGGGCATGGGCAGATTCAAACAAATGGCACCACCTTCGGCTGTTGTCACGTTCTTTACTGCGTGAAGAGAGAAAATGGCAACATCCGTTTCACAACCGGTACGCTGATTCTTACTGTATTGCGCTCCCAGTGAATGGGCCGCATCATTCATTACAAGGATACGCCCCAACTTTTCTTGTACCGGACTTTCCGCTTTGAACATTTTCTGTATTTCAGATGTGTTTACTAGCCTCATGATACAATCGTAATCACATGGAAAACCTGCAATATCTACAGGGATAATAGCTTTCGTTCGCGGAGTAACGGCTCTACGAATGGCATCTACCGAAATGTTGAAATCCGCACCGGAGTCCACCATAACGGGTTTAGCGCCTGCATGCAGCACCGCCAACGCCGTAGCGCTATATGTATAAGCCGGAACGATAACTTCATCCCCGGCTTTCACTCCCAGCCAACGAAGCATCATAATGGCTCCCGAAGTCCAGGAGTTTACACAAAGCACTTCTTTTGCACCGGAAAAAGACTTTATTTCTTCTTCCAACGCTTTTACTTTAGGTCCGGTGGTTATCCAACCGGAGCGTAAGGAATCAACCACTTCATTGATGACAGTGTCATCAATGTAAGGGGGAGAAAATGGTATTTTCATGATTAAAAACTACTTTAATTTAAAAGGTTGCAAGAATTTATAGTAACTATTATTTAGAAAGGCAATCTTATAAGACCATACAGAGAGCCTACCCCATACATCAGATGCAATGAAATCGCAAGACTTTCTAAAATTATTAATTCTAATGGACTGTATACCTTAGATTTCCATATAAAAGCAATAAATCCTAAAACTAAATGGAACAATAAAATTGCATAAAACAAAAATGGAGCTATTAAATACGACATAATTAGAGATAAAACAAAAATAAGTGGAATCAAATGATTAATGTGAAAAGAATTACTTTTGATAATCCAATAGCCATTCCAAAACCCTTGCTGTAAAAACTTATAAAATGTAGTCCTACTATGATATATAGCTTTCATACGTGCGGAAGTCAAAAATTTATATCCAGCTTTAACTATTCTTTGATGTAGTTCAATATCTTGATTTCTATTCAGTTTTTCATTAAAGCCACCAACAATATTAAATATACTCTTACGATATACAGCATAAACAGCAGTACTCGTATAAGTGTCTTTAGTCACACCTATACGAAACAAAGAACGCCCAACCCCCATTGGGTTTGACAGTACTATTGCAATCATTCGTCCTATAACAGAATTAGCTTTTGTAATCAATGTTCCACCAACGGCAGCTATTTCATCATTTTCCCTTAAATATTCAACTCCAGTCCTTATATATCCTTCTAATAGTTCAGCATGCGCATCAGGTCTAACAATATATTCACCTTTCGCCAATTGGATAGCCTTATTCCAACCACTTGCCAAAGTTTTTTGCGGATTATTCTCTATTCGATACTCTATATTTCTCTGGTTAAGATAATCAATTATTATTTCCTTGGTCTTATCAGTACTTAGCCCATCAACTATTATCAATTCCCACAGTTCTCCTTCTTTAAACTGACAAAAAATTGAATCAATACAAGCTATGATATTTTTCTCTGCATTTCTAACTACAATAATTACGCTAACCATCTTCTACACATTAATATAACATAAGATTCTTTTACCTAAATAAACCGAATCAAAAAATATTTTTTTTCCATCATAACTCCACTTAGGATGTAAGTCACATCTCGTTTGATCATGATATTTCAGAGGTGTAAAAAAGCGTCCAAGCATTGTTAAATGTTTTCTCTTCAAATTATAAGAGAGCAATGTTTGCATTCTTGCCTTATCCGGGTAAGTATCAAATATCATATTATCGCCAAAAACAGAAGGATGTCCATCACCAAAAGCTGAAATTATGTCATCACCAACCACATACATCTTTCCTGTCACAACATTAATTCGATAATATTTATCACCTATTTGATGTTGCCTTAAATAAGCTATAATATTTTCATTATTTTCCCAACAACAGTGACTAACCATTCCATCCGCTGCCAGAAGTTTCAATCTTTCAGCATTCTTGTCGCATACAATTAATCTATCAAATTTTATCCCACTTATAAAATAACGATGTAGAAACATAAACATCTCTCCTGAAGGTGAAGACATTATATGATTAACTTTATGTATAATAGTAGCATTGGCAGGAGAATCCAACAATGGGCAACAAGATAATATTCTTTCTATGCTTAACAGTAATTTAATATCACCTGTTTTCAAATCTACCCTAAAAATCCCATCATCATGTAAACTTTCAGATAATTTATAAGGCAAATGATTAAAATATCCATAATCCGGTCTCATTACCGCTAATCTATCAAAATTTAAAGAATAAGCATTTCCCAAACCGTCTAATTCATAAATAGGAGCCTTTATTTTCCTCACGTGTAAGGTTTCAATATTTACAATATAAGAGCAATAATGACTGGCTTCATCTATTGAATTATAAATAAAATTAAAATTATCTATCCACTGTAGCTTAGTCCCTTGCTGCCAATTATAAGTACAACTATCAAAACGAGCAACAATTTTATGTGTAGACAATTCATATAATATTACTTGAACTGGATATTTAGGAGACGGCAACTTTGAGGTATCCAAAATTGTAGATTGAAATATTATATGCGTATTCGACTTATTAATCGGAGATTTATCATAATACCCAAAAAAAGTTTCTTTGTCACCATCACAAATGGTATGTATAAAGTAATCTGAAACGACGACTTGGGTTTCACGATAACACCAGTAGTTTAATCTTTGATACCCGAGCTTTATAAAACGTTTCACTTGAGGAAAACGTGAAAAAAAATTAGCACAATTCCTTTCAAATAAAGAATACTGATTCCTATTCTGACGCATAATAGCTATAACTATAATCTACCATCTACCAGTTTCCTATCTAACAGTCCCTTAACATCATACAACACTGTTTCACTACTAAATAGTCTCTCCATTTTTAGGGACATAAATGTTTCATGAGCCACAGCTAAAATAATAGCATCATATTTTTCTACAGGTAAAATGTTGCAAACTTTTATGCCATATTCTTTACTAACACTCTCTTTATCTGCCCAAGGATCGAAAATCGTTATATTCAAATTATACTCCTTCAATGCATTATAAATATCTATGACTTTCGTATTACGAACATCCGGACAATTTTCTTTGAACGTAAAACCTAAAATCAAAATATTCGAATATAATACTTGAATACCTTTTTTGAGCATCAACTTTATTACCTGATTAGCTACATACTCACCCATACCATCATTCATACGACGCCCTGCTAGAATTATTTCCGGATTATAGCCATAACTCTGCGCACATTGAGCCAAATAATAAGGATCAACACCAATACAATGGCCACCTACTAAACCTGGCTTAAAAGGTAAGAAATTCCATTTGGTGCTTGCAGCTTCCAATACATCTTGTGTATCAATACCCATAAGAGTAAATATTTTAGATAATTCGTTCACAAAAGCAATATTGATATCACGCTGAGAATTTTCTATAACCTTGGCAGCTTCAGCAACTTTAATAGTAGGCGCCAAATGAGTACCAGCCGTTATTACAGAAGCATAGACCTGATTAACAATTTTTCCTATCTCAGAAGTAGAACCAGAAGTCACTTTCTTTATTTTCTCAACAGTATGAAATTTATCACCAGGATTAATACGTTCAGGAGAGTATCCAGCAAAAAAATCTATATTATATTTTAGACCGGAAATCTTCTCCACAACAGGTATACACTCATCCTCCGTCACCCCTGGGTATACAGTAGACTCATATACTACAATATCACCTTTAGAAATAACTTTTCCAACAGTAGTACTTGCACCATAGAGAGGAGTTAAATCTGGATTGTGATTTTTATCTACAGGCGTAGGTACTGCTATTATGTAAAAATTACAATTACGAATATCTTCCACATCAGAGGTACATTTAAAACCATTAGCTATCGCAGACTGTAACAAATCATCAGAAACTTCGAGTGTAGAATCGTGCCCTGCCATAAGAGCATCAACACGTGCTTTGTTCATATCAAAACCAACTGTCGGATATTTAGTAGAAAACAGACGAGCCAAAGGAAGTCCTACATAACCGAGACCGATTACGGCAATTTTTATTGTATTCATAAATTATTAATGATTAAATATCAGTTATAAAATCAAGAGAATCTCAATCAAAGGTTATTCCAATACCACTTAACAGCCTCTTTAAGTCCATCACGCATACTATACTGCGGTTCATAATTCAAGAGCCGTTTCGCTTTTTCAATACAAGCCAAAGAGTGAGGAATATCTCCTTGTCTATTAGGTCCATGTAGAATTTTCACATTAGCTATTATTGGATCAAATTCACTCAGAAACTCTTTCAAATACCCTATCAATTGGTTTAATGTCGTACGTTCACCATAGGCTGTATTATATACTTGATTAACAGCCTCTTTTTTTGTTGTTGCCATTGCAAGCATATTCATTTGAATAACATTGTCAATATAGGTAAAATCACGACTATACTCACCATCACCATTAATAATTGGAGATTCATAAGAAATTAACTTTTTCACAAACAAAGGAATTACAGCAGCATAAGCTCCAAACGGGTCTTGCCGACGACCAAAGACATTGAAATACCTCAAACCGATAGTCTCTATCCCATAAGTCCTTGCAAATACATCAGCATATAATTCATCTACATATTTAGTAATTGCATAGGGAGATAATGGTCTGCCTATCACATCCTCCATTTTAGGCAACGATTTACTATCTCCATAGGTAGAAGAGCTCGCTGCGTATATAAATCGTTTTACCCCAGCATCGCGTGAAGCAAGTAACATATTTAAAAAGCCACTAATATTTACCTCATTAGTAGTAATAGGATCTTTTATTGAACGAGGGACAGACCCCAAAGCAGCTTCATGTAGTACATAATCTATATTTTCAACCGCCTTTTTGCAATCATCTAAATTCCGGATATCACCAACTATTAACTTGAAAGTGCTAGGATAAGCATTTAACAATGGTAACAAATTCTCAATTTTCCCTGTTGCAAAATTATCCAAACAAACGACTTGATACCCTTGAAGCAATAAATGCTCACAAAGATTAGAACCGATAAAACCGGCTCCTCCTGTAACCAAAACATTCATAAAATAATAGGATTTTAATTATAGTGATTCATATAAATCCAAATAATTACTAGCCATCCTCTCTGGAGAAAATGAAGAAAGCCATTTCTTATTGAGATTTAAGCCAAAAGAATTATTTTTTTCTAATTGTTTTACAGCCTGAACTAATGAATTTATGTTCTGTAAATCAAAAAAGCAGACTTCAGTCTCCGTAAAAAGTTCTCTAAAGATAGGAATATCCGAACACAGAACTTTACGAGAATATATTGCAGCTTCCATTATTGCTAAGCCAAAACCCTCACTACGGCTTGGAGAAGCATAAATATCATAAAAAGGAACAAAACGATACGCCTTTTCTTGATACCCCAGAAACAAACAGCGATCATCTACTTTTAATCTTAAAGCCTGATTTTCCAATTCTTTTCTGACAAGACCATCTCCTATAATCAGTAATTTATAGTTATCAAGCATTGGCAGAGCCTCTATAAGTAAATCCACTCCTTTACGTCGAGTTAATTTACAATTTATCCCTAATAACCTAAACTCTCCTTTAAATTCTCTAATTTGTGCTTGAAGTTCTGTATTTATTTTGTCACTGATATTTATACTGCGACCATTATATATAAAAGTCAATTTTTCAGGAGATATCCAATGAGAATAATATTTTATAGCATTATTACTTAAAGTAACAATCTTATCAATCCGAGATGTTAGCAAATACAGCCAGATATAAGCGAAAAATCCACCTTTTAATCGTCCAAAATTATAAATAAAATCATCTAATATATAAGCATGAATTGTAGATACGAATTTTGTCTTACATCTAATTAGAGGTTTATGTAGAAAGACATACATATCAGGACGCAACCCATGAGAATGAATTATATCATAATTTGAAAAAGGTATAGATTGATAAAAGGAAATCCTCTCAACTTGACAAGAAAAATACAATTCCGGTTCTTTCCCATCAAAATAATAAATATAACAAGTATGCCCCATCTCTTGTAACTGAGATACTAATTCAGAAACAACAACTTCAGGTCCTCTATTTATTAAAGCAGATAGAATGAAAGCAATACGCATAAGTATTCAAAATATTAGTAAATTCAACTTTTAAATTACTTCTCAAACAAATCAATCCATTTCTGCATAATAACCTCCCTTTCATACTGTTGAGACTCAACTTTTGCATTCCTCCCCATTTCAATCATCGTATCTCTATTTGAAATTAATTTCATAATAGTATTAGCCAATTCTTCTATATTACCCTCAGGAACCAAGAATCCATTTAAGCCATTATTGATCAGATCTTTAGGACCGCATTTACAATCATAAGAAATAATAGGTAGTCCGTAAGACATCGCTTCTAACAAAACCATTGGCAAACCTTCATATCGTGATGTTAAAACAAAACAAGAACTATTGCAATATATTTCTTCTACATTCTTAACAGGACGATGGATAACGACAAATGAAACCAGATTATACTCTTCTATTAATCCCAATAACTTATCTTTCTCTTCTCCATCCCCATAGATAATAAGTTTCCACTCCGGATAAGTTTCATGTACTATTTTAAAAGCCTTAATCAATCTATCAAATCCTTTTTGATATGAAAGACGACCAATGGACAAAAGTTCTTTCCTACTAAAGCTTGAAGATTCAGGTGTTAAATGTATAAAATTCGGAATAACACTTACATTAGAAAGTTGATGCCAAGATAATTTATCTTCTTCAGTCAAAACAATAAAATGCTCAAACTTCTTTGCTATTTTAACCTCACATCGTGTCCGATACCAATCTACCAAGAAAAGTAATCCTTTCCTTTTCTTAGCAAGTCGATATCCTTTTGAAAAATGAAATTCTAATATTTTCTTACTTTGATCTTTTAACTCAGTTAAAAAGGAAGCTTCATTTTCAAAAGTCGAGATCACAACATCCGGTCTATATCTCGCAATTATTTTTTTCAAAGATTTCTTATGTTTATACTCTTTAAAGTACAATGTTATAATCTTAAGGAACAAAGAATTATATTCAGAATAATTTATTCCCAAATCGATATGCTTTATATTATCCTCTAATTGATAGAAGATTGGCTTATCTTGCTGCTCTGTTGTCAATATGGAGACCTCAATCCCCTTTTTAGCTAAGAAGTTAGCCTTTTCCACTATAATTCTTTCCATTCCCCCTGAATTATAAAGTGAATGAATACAATAAAAGATTCTCATAAGCTAAAATCGACTTAAAGATGTGGTTATATTATTATCTAATAAGTTACCAATAAACAAGGGTATAATAACATGCGGAGAAAAAACACTAAAACCAAAATACGGTTGGGTTATTCCCCAAATAACTAAAAAAGCAAGAATGGCTTTAGAAAAAGGTTGAGAGTAATAATAGACAGCCAATAATAAAATAATAAAAAATACTGTTACAAAAATTCCATAATTAGCAGTTGTTTGCAGAATAAAATTATGTGCAATGGCTCCACCCGGATAAATATTAGAATAATGTTTTACTTCTTCACCATATCCCAATAAAGGATGCTCTTTAATTAGTTTCATAAATCCATAGAGCAAATCTTCTCTTGCATGATCGTCATCAATATCACGTAATGCATAATCCGGATTAGTTAGAATCCAATAAAAAACACCTCCCAATAGAACAACAAGAATAAAAAAGAATATTTTATACCCTCCTTTTATCGTTTTATTATAATATATCAAAAAACAAGTCATTACTATAAGAGCGACAAACGCTGTCCTACAAGCAGATAATACTAGGCAAACCGATAATAATATGAATAATATTAATTTAATAATAAGTGGCATTTTCTTATAGTACAACAACAATAATAACACACATAAAAGAATACCATAAAAATTACGATGTAATGCCAAACCACTAAATGTCGCATATCCACCTTCCACAGTCATAAAAAAAGACATTCGAAGAGCTGGGAGGCACAATAATAATAACGGAAGCAAACTCCATAGCAGTAAACTATAAAATAATATATTGAGATGCTTTACACCGAATTTATACTGCTTTATCGTATCAAACATTATAAAAAAAGAAATAGGTATACCTATAAGCGCAAATCCTCCTGATTTAAATCCATTAATTGTAATAGAAGAGAGAAATGCCATATAAACCAATAATATACAGCAAACTACTATCTTATTATAAATAAATCGCTGAATTATTAGTATTATAAAACCGCATACAATTAAGTTTACCAATGATCCTAAATGCCAAATAGAAATCAATGCAGTTGGTGATAAGAAAAGATACAAGGGTGAAGCAGACCACATTGGAAGTAAAGTCAGAAAAAGATCAAAGTATAAAAGAAAAAGAAAGAGTTTCTTTACACTTAATTTTTGTCTTCGATAATCTACAGGAGTAAATTTCATTTGTGAATAGCTAATGATACAGTTTCGTATGAATCCTTTAAAATATCGATATTTTTTCTCTTCTCAATGTCTTTATCAGTTAAGTATGTATAGATATAATGTAAACGAATTTCTTTTTCCACAGTTGTAAATATTATATCAGAAAAGTCACAATGTTCAATATTATAGACCTTCTTTCCTAATAAGGAAGCAAGAAATCTTAATCTTTTTCTTTGCAAAGCTAAAACGTCATAATCATCTGTAGTTACAAAAATAAGTGGTTTATCGGCTAATGTTACCCACGATATAGTATTACATAACTGCAATATTACTTTATCCGCATATATAATTAAATCTTTCGTTTGATACTTAATTATACGTCTATTACCAAATTCTCCATTTACATAATTTGATTTTGGATGAGCAGCAATAATAACAGGCATCCTATATTTTTTCTCCAAATACGTAAAAAAATCATCCAACGACGCTTGAAATTTCTCTGTTGTTGGAATTTTACTATATTTAAAAAGATAGATATCATCCGGATGAAATCCAAAATTAGTATCAACAAAAAGTATATAGTTGCCCTCAATTATACGACGAGACTTACTAAAACAAAAGTCCTCATAATCAGGATGATTTATTTTATCTGTTCGATTTACAATGGCTGATGACGAATAATAACGTTGACAATCTGAAATATTATAAAACCAAGCATATATTTTATACAAATATATTCCCAAACGTGTAATCAAAATACTACTAAAACGGTTTGAAAAAAGTTGAGATAGTTTTTGTTTCAATGTTAACTGTAAACTAGTATTTGCATACATATCAACCCGAATCATATAACAATGATATTTAGTCAATATTTTAAAAATATTACGGGTATGCCAAGATGCATCAAAATCTAATACAAAAATAGTTTTAAGAGAATCAACACCAGACAATAATTGCTCAAATTCAAATAATAAAGAAATATTTCTTAAATATGGCTCACACAATTCATCATTATATTTCATCCCTGGATGTATTAACTGCGACATATCCCAAAATTGTACATCATATCCAACAGATAAATATTCATCCACATAATTATTACGTTTAATTTGTGGAGTTAAGGGCGCTTGACTAAGTATTACTAGATTTTTCATTAATATCAACTAAAAGAGTTTACAATATTTACGACTATATAAATAAACCAATAATGCAGTGAGAAAACTTGTAAATAATGATATATAAGCCGTATATTCAATAGAATATTTAGTTAAAAATAAAGATAAAGCACAATGAATTAATGAAATAGAGAATGTTATAATCATCAAAACCTTAGTCTTTTTATAGAAAAACAAGAAATTAACAAACAACAAATATATACATGAAAAGAAAGAAGCTCCACATAAAGGAAATAAATAATATACAGCATTTGAATAATTTGGGAAAAAAATTGGCAAGAAGATAGAACATCCTATTAGCAATAATAAAGTTATCAAACCAAATATGATAATCATCATTTTAGTCTGTTTACGCAGAAGTGGTATTGCTTGTTGTTTATCCTTAGATAATTGTTTGAAAATAAAAACAGAATTAGTTGCATTAAATGCCGTTCCAACAATTTGCAAAATACTTGAGAAATTCATAGAAAAGCTAAACACACCTACTGCAGCAGATGCATGATAAAAATTAATCACATATTTGTCTAATCCTTGTTTCAACCAAAAAGACATACTATGAGGTATTAAAGGTATACCAAAATGTAAAGCAGACTTAAAATCATTTTTTGTTGGTAAAATAAACTTTAAATACCCTCCTCTAATTAATAAAAAGAAACTTATGATAAAAAAAATTCCACCTACTAATATTTGAGCATAAACTCTTCCGGCCCATCCCCAGTCCATTGAAGCAACAAAAAACAACGTAAAAAAGAGGTTGAAAATTACAATTAGTAAACTAAATATACCATAAGAAAAAGGCTTTTCTTCCAATCGCCATATATTCAAATTGACAGCAGCTACATTTTGTAAAAAACAGACTAGTAATGCCAACCATTGATAATAAGTAGAAATACCAATGGCAATAGATAAAATGCACGAAAAAATAATTAAAATAAATGTTAATACAATAAATGAACCTATTGATAAAAGTAAAACTGCATTTATTGTTTTTCTTAAACCTATAATATCTTTTTGAAAAAAGTCGATAGAAATAAGTCCGTCTGAACTCAAAGAAATCAAAACAAGCAAAATAGAAAGAAGAGAATTAAATAAATTCAACTCACCGTACTCATTAGGTGAAAGAAAATTAGCTAAAATGAGTAGAATCAAAAAACTGACTCCACTATTCAAAAAAGAAAAGAAAGAGAATATTATTCCATTTCTCATTGTAGTATTTGTTAACAATCTTCCTTTTACTTTTCTTATACTTAATTCAATAAGACTCATATTAAATAATACAATCTGAACATTTTTCACGTAAATCTTTTATAAAGTTTCTATAGCACCATAGCAATTTCTCAATGCTAAATGCCGATGAATACTAAATCCATCTTTATTTATGCCATCAATATCATGATATTTACCAACATATATCCTATCACCGTTATGATCTGTATCATTACACCAAATAAAATCATAATACCATAGCATCACATGTTGTGCATAATAATATGCCCAGAAAGTATATACACACAAAATAGCATCAGGAAAAGCCACATTACTATTTAACAACTCATTTGGTTGTATAGCACGAGATCCTTCCAGCACATCTTTCTTCAATAAATACCAACGTAACTCCAACGTCTTATTAATAAAATCCTCATTTAAATACCAGTCTTGATTGTAAAAACATGGCGTTGACAAATTAGGCTCTACACCAAAAATATTCCGGAAAGTTTGAATTGATAAAGGTGTATTATTCAATTCTGGTATACCTAATATTAAAACATAATCTTTTGAATATTTCAGGAGTTCATCATATGAATATTGAATTATAGGTACCTGAACAGATACATAAGAAAGCCTCATCTTTTCAAATAGAGGTCTTAATTCTTCTAAACCCACAAAATTATTTCCAAATAAACGCTTAGCTTTTTCTATTGTAACTCTTTCCATTGTTGGTATTCTATTGCTTCTTTATATGTTGCTAAATGTCCTAATTGAAAATATTTTTCTATACGTACAAACTCTTGCTCCAAACGCTCGTAACGCATCCCCCACCCCAAGTCCTTAAACCATCCAAGATTACGAACGGGGGCATTATATAGTATAATATCACTACTTGTATCCAATATCTCCTTTAAGAAAGTTAAGTATGCACGATATTGATGCTCATGACTTGCTACCAACACCAAGCGTTTCCAATTCTTTTCAACTGATAATTTTATAACTTCTATAGCTTGTTCACGAGTATTTAATGATTTATCCTCATGAAATATAACCTGAGCTGGTATTCCAGCCTCCAGCATATATGGTAAAACTTCAGAAAATGGAAAGCTCCCGTATGTATAATCAGTAATACCCCCACTAAAAACTATATTGGAAGCAATATTAGAATTATATAACTCTACAGCCTTAGGATAACGATTCAATCCATCCCCTTCTAACAAAATTATAGCATCAGAAGGTTTTATAATGTCATTATCAATAAAAGCAATTGCTTTTTCCCGTTCTGTCATCACTAAAAATTTTTCCAAAATAAAGGTTGTCCTTTAGCTATATCTTCCTTACATTCTTTTCCTATAACTATAGACTTAAATTTGGGCGGAATCCCTAACGCTGGACGAAGTACATCTATATCATTCTCTGTTATAAAATGGCCTTTTTTCATATCATTTTTAGCATACAGACAACGACGTTGTACGTAAACAGTTTCTCCTTCTTCAGCTACAACTTCTTTACGTGTGCTTCCCATGGCACGCTCAACTTCGCGAATAGAATCAACCATAAATTTAAACTCTTGAGGTTCCATCGAGTGTGGATGATCCGGCCCCTTATCAGTCTTATCCAAAGTAAAATGCTTTTCAATGACACGACCGCCGATAACAACAGACGCCAAAGCAACCACATGTCCGGGTGCATGATCTGAATAACCTGTCAATACATCAAAAGCTGACTGATAGGTTTTCAGAACATTGACATTAGCACTATCTATTTTAGAAGGATAATTGGTAATGCATTGCATCAGTATCATGTCTTTATTTCCTGCAGCCTCTATGGTACGGACAGCCTCATCTATCTCAGACATAGTAGCATCCCCCGTAGCCAACATTACAGGCTTCCCCTTACGAGCAATATAATCCAACATTTCAAGCCAAGTGATATCGCCTGAACCAATCTTGATAAAAGGGACATCCAAATCAACACATAAATCAACTGCTTCCTTAAAATAAGGAGAGGTAGAAAAGTCAATGCCTATAGCCTTACAATAATCTGAAATCTCTTTATGCCATGCTACAGGAAACTCTGCATCCTTAAACACTTCACTGACCGTACGTCCCCAAGAACCATGAACTCCTTTCAATTGCATATGAGAAAAACCTCCCTCAGATACTATTTGAGGAGTCGAAAATGTTTGAAATTTTGCACAATCAGCACCTGCATTTTTAGCTGCATCAATTAAACGCTTTGCTTTATCAATACTACCATCAAAATTCGCACCTATTTCTGCTATAAAATAGGTAGGATAAGCATTGCCTATTATTTTATCACCAATCTTTATTTCTTTGCTAAAAAAACCCATAATATATCACTTTATAAATTGTTCAATCGTTTTATGAAGAATTTCCGCCTGTTGCCTAGCTTCATCCAAATTCCAATAATTCGTCTTCAGTTGTATCATACGTTTCTGTAAATATTCTGCATTTGGACAAAGGTTAGCATCATATTTCTGCCAAACTCCAGGCATATGTTGGATCTGGTTTTGAAACAAAGGTTCATTATACGAGAGCTTCCAAGCAGCATAATAACCATCACCGCCATTTAACTGAAAGAGGTTACGAAAAGCATACCAATCTTTTTCTGGACAATCAGTATTCAACACCATACTATATGACCAGTATGAATTAACATATCCTTCGGGCTCTGCTTGCCTTTTCAACAAACTCTGATCTTTAATAACTTCATCAAAGATTTTTGCTACTTCAATACGATTACTAACCAATTCATCCACACGTTCTAACTGTCCTAGTGCACATGCTGCCTGTAACTCCGACATACGATAATTGAATCCCAATGAAATATGCCGACTATACTGAGGATCTTGAATATCATTCCTGGTTATTTTTCCTTGTCTAGCATTGACACCGGCATAGCCCAAACAATTAAAACGACGAGCGTTGTCTGCTAGCTCCTCTTTATTACAAAGAAGCATACCACCTTCACCTGCAGTCAGATGTTTACTTGCTTGAAAGCTAAAACTGGAAAAGTCGCCAAATTCACCAACATATTTACCTTTATACTTTCCAAGGTAACATTCTGCATTATCTTCAATGAGATATAAATTATGGCGTTTACAGATATCCAGAATCTTGTCATAATCAGGTGCCAAACCAAAAAGTGAAACCGTCATGATTGCCTTAGTCTGGGGAGTAATAACCTTTTCTATACTTTCGGCAGAAATCTCAAAAGTATCTAAATCACTGTCTGCAAAAACTGGTATCGAACCGTTGTGCAACACTCCTAATGAGGTACTAGTCATAGTTAAAGCAGGTACAACCACTTCATCACCAGGTTTGAGACCTAAAGCAGCCACTGCTGTGTGCAAAGTAGCAGTACCGTTACAATGCCCAATGGCATAAGCCTGATTAAACTTCTTTGCGAAAGCGGTCTCCAATCTGTTATTAAAAACAGAATTCAAAGAAGTTGTAAAAGCACTATCCAAAACCTGATTCACATAATCACGTTCCAATTGACTGATTCTTTCCATAATTTATATTGATTTATACATTTCACTTCGAGTTACATCCGAATTCATCATTTCTATTTCGGGATGTCCTTTAAGTAGCAGAAGAATATCATTCATGTAAAATATCTCTGAATCATTCTTATACAAGAATGAATATATACGGGCTACCATCTGAAAATCTTTCTTCGTATCAACCGTCCAACGTAAATAAGATAAATTCTCACCAATATTAGAAATGTTAAACATTTTAAACTTTTCTGGATGATGATAAATATACTGAGTCACATGTTCTCTTTCAAAATTACTTGTAGAAAGCTCCTCTTCTTTATCCAAAGCAGCTTTAGTGAAAACTTCTATATCTAACCCTTCTGGATAAGAAGGAGGACAATTGTTACAAACAAAGTCATATCCACCTTCTTGTAGTGTATTTATTGCCTTATCAATCAATCCTGGTTCTTTAAAGGGATCATCAGCTGTTATTCTCACAATTATATCCGCCTTCGCATAATTGGCAGCCTCATAATAACGATTTAAAACATTACTTTCGCTTCCACGATAGACATCTACTCCATTTTCTTTAGCCCAGTAATACAACTTGTCATCCGATGGCCTATCTGTCGTTGCCAACACTATATGGTCAAGTAAATGTACAAACTTCAAACGATTGACTACATGCCAAATGAAAGGTTTACCGCACAAATCAGCAAATACTTTATTAGGGAAACGGGTCGAACCGCAACGTGCTTGAATTATAGCTACAACTCTCATTTCACTTCAAAATTCGGATCTACATATTTGCGTATATTTTCGCGCATAGACTCAACAGTTTCCCATTCTGTATTATTATCACTACTATAATGGAACCCCTCAGAAACAGGCACCGCACTATGATGCTGAATATATTCTTCCTTATTATGCTTATCTGATACAGAAGGAAGAATCACATAATATTTACCCAAGTCAATAGTATCAAGCGCATCAGTTACAGTAATCATCTCCTCGTGTAGTTTCTCTCCTGGGCGTATTCCTACTTCCACCTGCCGTAGATTGGGAGCAATAGCGGTTGCCACATCTTTAATATGATAGGATGGGATTTTGGGAATAAAAATTTCACCTCCCAAATGATGCCCGATAGCATACATCACCAAAGCAACACCAGCTTCAAGTGAAATATTAAAACGAGTCATTCGCATATCAGTAATAGGGAGTTCTTTTGCTCCACTATCACGCTTATTAATAAAGAAAGGGATTACGGAACCGCGAGACCCCATCACATTACCATAGCGGACTACAGAGAATCTGATATCCTTGGAACCACTGATATTATTAGCTGCTGTAAACAACTTATCAGATGTCAGCTTGGTTGCACCATAAAGGTTAATGGGAGCACAGGCTTTATCTGTAGAAAGGGCAACTACATGATGAACACCTGTTGCCAAAGCTGCTTTTATAACGTTCTGTGCTCCATGCACATTAGTTTTGATACACTCCTCGGGATTGTACTCTGCTGTATCGACTTGCTTGATAGCAGCAGCATGAATAATCACATCTACACCTTCACAAGCACGAGTCAGACGTTCAAGGTCACGAACATCACCAATAAAATAACGCATTTGAGGATACTTATTCTCCGGATATTTCTGCTTCAGTTCAAATTGCTTCAGTTCATCACGAGAAAATATTATGATTTTCTTTACTTGCGGATAATCACGAAGAATGGTTTCCACAAACTTTTTACCGAAGGAACCAGTTCCTCCAGTTATTAAGACGGATTTGTTATTAAGCATATAATATATAGATTAGAAATCAAAAAATAAGTTAACAACCAATTTGGATGTATCATCTAAGTAAAATTGCCACAAGGTGGTTTTACTATAAGTTAAATCAAAAGTTGAACTGTTTTTTAGTATTTATTACTACTTGCTTCAATGGCAATAAGTCCTCATACTCCCTGAAACTTTTAACAATTTCACCAACAGTTGTTTGAAGTATTCCAATGCAGATACATCTTGTGTTTTGCAGATCAAGATAATTATATAGTCACGGCCGATATACCTTTGCCTCCTTACTACCGAAGAACTGGGAATTCCTTCCTTTCATCTACCAAAGACTGTATGAGCCTTTCAATAATTGAATCGTCAATCAAATAAAAATATTATGCAGAATAATTGAGCATTTGTTTCTTATAACACTAACCACTAATTTATTTTAGCAAGAATTCTGCCCATCAGATATTTCTTCTACATATTATTTGAGAAGAGTTCTATTTACTGTACAAGACAATAATTGAGACATCGGCTTTGAATGGAAATCTCACTAGCTTAATAAATATTCTTAAAAAATAAATTGGACAAGGGTATCTGTTTAGTCAGAAGTACCGTATATCATATTAATTTATTGTTAAGGATTAAATTAACTTTAACATAAAGTTAAAGTTAATTTTCCAATATCTATAAAGTTAACATCTCCAAAATTTAAAGTTAGCTTTATACTCCCTTTAAACTCATTATAGTTTTTTATCTTAACATTATTAAATCATTATCCATACTTCATACGATGTGCCAACGTAAACATACAATATTCTTATCACCCGCGCCGTACATAGCTCACCGGTACACTAACCAACGCACATCCCAACTCCTGCAATCTTACAGCCATGTAATATTTACTTTCATATTTCACCATTTCGCCTCGTACCCCCTGCATACTTCCTTTTGCCACAGTAACCATAGTTCCCGGAGCAATCGGCTCATTAACCATTAAAATAGAAGTATCGGAGAGGTCGACCATGAAGCGGAAGTCCGCCATTTGTTGGTCGGGAATGACAAGAGGGGCATTAGTGCCACGTTTACTAAAGAAATGATGAACGTTGGGTGCTTGTTCTACTACAGGGAGTTCGGAACGGGAAAGGCAGACAAACACCATACCGGTAATTACCGGCTTTGTCACTTTCACACGCTTTCCGGCATATTCCCGAAATACATCCTGCACAGGCAAATAGACTTCTACTCCTTGCTCACGTAGCCACGTTTCTACCTTAAATTCGGTATTGTGACGAACATAAACAGCATGCCAATGCTTATGATCCGACGTAGTTAACAAATGCTAATAATAAATTATTAATAGTTTAGTAATAAGCGTTTTATGATTTCATTATAGCAGAGTTTCTTTTACGGCTCCGCCGAATGTAGCATCCACTACATTTCTCATCTCAAGAATAGAATTTTCGTCCACGATTAGCTCGTTTTGCAAGGGCAAAGATAAACACTCCGTATGGAACTACAAAATATTTAATAGATAAAAAGTTTTGCATTAACATAATCTTCTTTCACATACATCGAACATTTTTCCTCTTTTTCGTTTATCTTTGTACACCCTTTCCAATATAAACGGGAAAGAGATTCTTCAATAAGTCGCAGAATGACAGAAAGAAGAAAGCAATTAATTTATTAATTAAAAACACTAACTAAAAATCAGAAAATTATGGCAATGCATACTTGGTTTGAGTGCAAAATCCGTTACGAGAAAACAATGGAAAACGGAATGAACAAGAAAGTTACCGAACCTTATCTGGTAGACGCACTCAGCTTTACGGAAGCGGAAGCGCGCATCATTGAAGAGATGACGCCGTTTATTTCCGGTGAGTTTACCGTATCGGATATTAAACGGGCGAATTACAGTGAACTCTTCCCTTGCGAAGAAGATGCTGCCGACCGTTGGTTCAAATGCAAACTGGTTTTCATCACATTGGATGAAAAAAGCGGTGCGGAGAAGAAAACATCTACTCAGGTACTGGTACAAGCCGCCGACCTGCGCGACGCAGTAAAGAAACTGGATGAGGGTATGAAAGGTACAATGGCCGACTATCAAATTGCATCGGTAGCAGAAACCGCCATCATGGATGTATATCCGTACAGTGCAGAGCCGAATGATAAGCCGGAAGTGTAATTTAAGTTATGAGTTATAAGTTATGAGTTATTATTGGGTACTCATGATTTATAGCTTATAAATCATAAAACAAGAGAACTGATGATTGCAGAAAATATAAAACAAGTACTGAGCGAACTGCCTGAAGGGGTGCGACTGGTAGCTGTTTCCAAATTTCACCCTAACGAAGCCATAGAAGAAGCCTATAACGCAGGGCAACGTGTGTTCGGAGAAAGTAAGGTGCAAGAAATGACAGCCAAATATGAAAGCCTGCCCAAAGACATAGAATGGCATTTCATCGGACATCTGCAAACAAATAAAATCAAATATATCGTACCTTATGTAACATTGATTCACGGAGTTGACTCCTACAAACTTCTCACCGAAATCAACAAGCAAGCAGCCAAGGCAGGACGAATGGTAAACTGCCTGCTCCAACTGCACATTGCACAAGAAGAAACTAAATTTGGTTTCAGTTTCGACGAATGTCGGGAAATGCTTACGGGCGATGAGTGGAAAGAGCTTAAGAACATCCGGATATGCGGACTGATGGGCATGGCGACAAATACCGATAATGTCGAACAAATCAAAGCTGAGTTTTGTTCATTAAATAGCTTCTTCCAAGAAGTTAAGACCACATGGTTTTCCAATGCAGAGTGGTTTCGGGAGTTGTCTATGGGGATGTCACACGATTATCACGAGGCAATTGCCGCCGGCAGTACTTTGGTACGTGTAGGAAGTAAAATATTTGGAGAAAGAATATATTAATCACTAATAACTATTATCATGGCAACATTAGAAACTACTTTTGCAGGGTTAAAACTTAGAAACCCGATCATTATCAGCAGTTCCGGACTTACCGACAGCGCTGCTAAGAACCAGAAGCTTTATGAAGCCGGGGCAGGAGCTATTGTACTCAAGTCTCTTTTCGAGGAGCAAATCATGATGGAAGCCGACTGGCTTGGAGATCCCAATATATATCCGGAAGGAAGCGATTACCTGGTGGGATATATACGCGAACACAAATTGGGTGAATATTTGAATTTAATCAAAGAGAGCAAGAAAGTCTGCGATATTCCTATCATTGCCAGTATCAACTGTTACCAGGATGCAGACTGGATTGAGTTTGCCAAGAAAATAGAAGAAGCCGGAGCAGATGCTTTGGAAATTAATATCCTTGCTTTGCAAACTGATATGCAATATGCTTACGGTTCCTTTGAACAGCGCCATATCGATATCTTGAGCCACATCAAGAAAACGGTCGATATTCCTGTCATCATGAAATTGGGAGACAATCTTACCAACCCTATTGCTCTCATCGACCAGCTTTATGCTAACGGTGCGGCCGCAGTAGTCATGTTCAACCGCTTCTACCAGCCGGATATCGATATTGAAAAGATGGCTCAAAGCGCCGGAAGCGTATTCAGCACAGATGCCGATTTATCTAAATCTTTACGTTGGATAGGTATCGCTTCTGCGGCTGTCGGTAAACTGGACTATGCGGCATCCGGCGGCATACACGCTCCTGAAGGAGTAGTAAAAGCTATTCTGGCAGGTGCTTCGGCGGTAGAGATATGCAGTGTGCTGTATCAGAATTCCTATGCCATCATTGACGAATATGTTCGTTTCCTGAATTTATGGATGGACCGTAAAGGAATGGAGAATATCAACCAGTTCAAAGGCATGCTGAATGTAAGCGACTTGAATGGCGTAAATACATTCGAACGTACCCAATTCCTGAAATATTTCTCCTCACGCAAGTAAGTGTGATACATACTAAAACGGATGATGCGTTTATGATAAACGCATCATCCGTTCTTTTATATCATAATCGTTGTCTGTTTCAGAGTTCACCGGTCCTACTCTTTCTTATCCAGAACCTCAAAGCAGGAATTCTTGCTGACAAACTCAGGAACAATATCTTTCATGGCCGCCACAATCTTCATCTGGTCATAAGTATAGCTGACCTCAATCAATTTCTGAATACGTTCCCGCACTTCATCATAATCATACTCGCGTACAGTGGCAATCATAATCTTTTCGTGATAGGTCGGTTTTGTCAGCTCCCGGACATTAAGCAGTTCCTCATACAACTTCTCGCCATGGCGTAACCCTGTAAATTCTATCTTGACATCAGTACGTCCGGAAAGACTGATCATACGCTTAGCAAGGTCTACAATCCGCACCGGTTTACCCATATCGAAGATATAAATCTCTCCCCCATGCCCCATACTACCGGCTTCGAGTACCAAACGGCAAGCTTCCGGAATGGTCATAAAGTAACGTATAATTTCCGGATGAGTCACCGTTACAGGCCCGCCACGCTGTATCTGATCGCGAAAACGGGGAATGACCGAACCGTTCGACCCCAAAACATTGCCGAAACGGGTAGTGATAAACTGCGTGAAACGTCCGCCTTCCGCCTGTAATTTCTTCGCCAGCGACTGAACGTAAATCTCACAGATACGTTTGGAACATCCCATTACATTGGTAGGATTCACCGCCTTGTCCGTAGAAATCATCACAAACTTCTCCGCACCGTATTTCACCGCCAAATCAGCGACAGTACATGTACCGTAAACATTTACCTGAATAGATTCGGATACATTATCTTCCATCATCGGTACGTGCTTGTATGCCGCTGCATGAAAAATATACTGCGGCTTATACTGCCTGAATATTTCTTCCATGCGAGTTGCATTGGAAATATCGGCGATGATGGTTTCGGCATCAATGTCCCGCCAACGGTCCTGCAGTTCCAAACGAATATCATGCAACGGAGTTTCCGCCTGGTCTACAAGAATCAGTTTATAAGGATTGAAAGAAGCCACCTGACGCATGATTTCACTACCGATAGAACCGGCGGCACCGGTAATCATCACCCGCTTGCCTTCCAGATGGGAAGCAACCTTATGAATATCAATCTCAATCGGATTGCGCTGCAACAAGTCCTCAATCTGGATTTCTTTCAGTTGGGTACGGTCCAGGAACTGCCCATTCCATTCACTCAGCGGCGGAGCCGTCATCAGTTTGATGTTGTGCGCCAATAAACGGTCTGCCATGTCGGAGCGCTTGAGCGCTTCCATCTTGGCGGGAGAAACGATAATGGTATGCACGTCACGGTCGTCCAGATTATCAATCAGGGCGTTGTCGTTGGGATATACCTTTACCCCCATCATCACCTTATTAATAAGTTCCGGCTCATCGGCAATGAAACCGCGCAAACGGTAATGGTTACGCAAATTAACGCGCAGCGCTTTTGCAATATTCACTCCGGCCTCTTTGGCTCCGTAAATAAACACATTAGCGCTGTGCGAACCGTCAAAGTTCAACGCTTCGAAGAATATCTTTACAACAATACGGGAACACGCCATCATGGCAAAACTGATGATATAAGACATGAACAATACCGTAGCAGGCGCTACATTAATGTCCATGCAGCTTTTTGCCAGCACACTCGTTATCAGCAACAATGCGTAGGAAACCGTCAGCGATACGAATATGCGCATTATATCTACAAACGATGAAAAGCGAAGCACGTTAGAGTACGTACGAAACACTCTAAAGAATATCACATTGACGATTACCGTCCACACAATCGTTATGTCTATGGACGAAGATTCCGAGAACAGACTCCGGAAATCATATCGCAGCGCATAAGCCAACAGACTGGATACGACAATAATAAGCACATCAATCAATAGAACAGTCCATATCGGCAATACCTTTGCTGAAAGGTACCGATGAAAAAAGTTTCGCTTCATCACGTTTGACAGTTTTTGTTTTAGGCACCGCAAAGATACACTAATTTTTATCAAAGCGAAGAAGAAAATGATAAAATGTTACATCAAGTTACTTGCTAACTCGCTCAGCTGGCTACGCTCTCCTTTCACTAAATTGATATGGGCAAACAGGTTCTGATCTCTCATGCGGTCTATCATATAGACAAGTCCGTTGGACTGGCTGTCCAGATACGGTTGGTCAATCTGTTGGATGTCACCCGTGAATACCATCTTCGTCCCCTCTCCGGCACGTGTTATGATGGTTTTGATTTCATGAGGAGTAAGGTTCTGCGCCTCGTCAATGATACAATAAGTCTCGCTCAAGCTGCGTCCACGGATAAAGGCCAGGGCTTCAATAACCAGTTGGTCGCTTTTCTGCATATCTTCCAACCTTTTCACTTCGCTCGAATTAGATGCAAACTGATGCTTGATTACATTCAAATTATCAAACAAAGGCTGCATATACGGAGCGACCTTTTCATTGGCGTCACCCGGCAGGAAACCAAGGTCTTTATTGGATAAGGCGACGATAGGACGCGCCAACAGGATTTGCTTATAATCCGTCAGCTTGCCCAAAGCGGCAGCCAGCGCCAACAGCGTCTTACCGGTTCCGGCCTTACCCGTAAGGGCTACCAACTTGATATTCGGATCGTTCAGCACTTCAAAAGCAAAGCTCTGCTCGGCGTTGCGCGGTTCTATACCGTAATTCTTCGTCTTGTTTACACGGCAGACAGAATGCGTAAAAGGATTATAGCGGGCAAGCACACTGCTACGGTCGCTTTTCAGTACAAAGCATTCATTGGGATGGATGACATCCTTAAAGTCGAACTCACTGATATCCAGCCCCTCTTTGGATGAATAGATACGGTCTATCAAAGTAGGGTCGACCCCCTCGAACACTTCATTCGATTTTTCAAATATATCCACATTGATTACCTTGTCATTGATATAATCCTCGCACAGCAGTCCGATGGAGCGCGCTTTCATACGAAGGTTGACGTCTTTGGTGACAAGAATAGATTTCATTTTCGGCTTTTTCTCCGTCAGCCAGTCAACGACAGACAGTATCTGATGATCGGGAATGCGTTCAGGGAAAGAATCACGCACGCGGGACGAATCTACCGAACCGGCCACTACGAACAAACGTCCCAGCCCCTCTCCCAGCGGAGCGCCTTTGGTAAAGAGGTTATCGTCGGTAATCAAGTCGAGTTCCCGGACAAACTCACGGGCATTGAAATTTATCTGCTCGTTGCCTTTCTTGAATTTATCGAGTTCTTCAAGCACTACAATGGGAAGATAAATGTCGTTCTCTTGAAAGTTCTTCAAACAGTTATAATCGTGAAGGATAACATTAGTATCAATCACAAAGTTTTTCTTAGCTCCCATACTCTTTAGATTTAAATTGTTTATACCTCATACCGACATATAAAATAAAGCAAGCATACGCACTTAAATAAAATTGCCTTATCTTTGCCGTTCCTAAAGATAACACTTTAATAGGGAGAAAGGATTGCTTTCCCGTTAATTTTTATAAAAGATGGACTATCAGAACACTTTAACTTACTTATATAACAGCGTACCCATGTTCCAGCAAGTGGGTGGCTCGGCATACAAAGAAGGGCTGGAAAACACACGTATACTGGACGAACATTTCGGACATCCCCACCGCTCGTTCCGCACCATCCATGTGGCGGGAACCAACGGCAAAGGCTCCTGTTCGCACACGCTGGCCGCCATATTGCAGGAAGCCGGGTATCGTGTGGGACTTTACACTTCCCCCCACTTGGTGGACTTCCGCGAACGTATCCGTATAAACGGACAGCCTATACCGGAAGAGTATGTAGTACGTTTCGTAGAAAAAGAGCGTGACTTTTTCGAGCCTCTGCACCCTTCTTTCTTCGAGCTGACCACCGCCATGGCTTTCCGTTATTTTGCCGATGAAAAAGTGGATGCAGCCGTCATTGAAGTCGGGCTGGGCGGCAGGCTGGACTGCACAAACATCATTCATCCGGATTTGTGCCTTATCACCAACATAAGTTTCGACCACACCCAGTTTTTAGGCGACACGCTGGCAAAGATAGCCGGAGAAAAGGCAGGTATCATCAAGGCAGGCATCCCCGTCGTCATCGGAGAAACCACTCCCGAAACCAAACCTGTGTTCCTGCAAAAAGCGGAAGAAGAAAAAGCTCCGGTCATATTCGCGGAAGATACGACGATACAAGATTATCCCGGGATGAAAACAGAATTGCAAGGGCTCTATCAGATAAAGAACACGCGTACCATTCTCACCGCCTTACCGCTGCTGCAAGAAGCCGGTTACCGGATAGACGAACAAAGCATACGCAGCGGTTTCGCCCATGTCTGCGAACTGACGGGATTAATGGGACGCTGGCAAAAGCTGCAGGACACCCCCACCCTGATATGCGACACCGGACACAACGTAGGCGGCATCAGCTACATTGTAGAACAATTGAAGCAGCAGACCTGCCGCCAGCTACATATTGTAATAGGTATGGTAAATGACAAGGATATCAGCGGCGTACTCGCCCTGCTTCCCAAAGACGCCGCCTACTATTTCACCAAGGCCTGCGTAAAGCGCGCCCTGCCCGAAGAAGAGCTGCGCGCGCTCGCCGCACAAGCCGGTCTGCGGGGAAGCTGCTATCCGGATGTCCCTGCCGCTGTGACCGCAGCGCAAGAAAAAAGCCACCCGGAAGACTTTATCTTCGTAGGTGGCAGCAGCTTTATTGTAGCGGACTTGTTAGCGAACCGCGATGCACTCAATCTCCACTAAAGCGTCTTTCGGAAGCGCCTTTACGGCAACTGCCGAACGGGCGGGGAAATCTCCGTCAAAGTAAGTGGCGTACACCTTGTTCATATCGGCAAACAAAGACATATCCGCCAGAAAAACGGTAGTCTTTACAATATTCGCCATGCTCAATCCTGCTTCTTCCAGAATGTGCTTTACATTCTCCAGCGATTGGCGTGCCTGAGCCTCTGCGCCCTCTGCCATCACTCCGGTAGCAGCGTCGATGGGTAACTGACCTGATACAAACACCATTCCGTTCGCTTCAATAGCTTGACTGTATGGGCCTATTGCGCCCGGAGCCTTTTGGCTGCAAATTACTTTCTTCATAATTTTCTTATTCTTTTTATCTGTTCATTATCAAGTATATCGTATCTTTCTTTACAATATTCTCAAAAAAAATCAATAAGTCCATGCAGTATTCCTAAAAGCCGTGCATTTACTATACGAATATACGAAAGAAATTTCACTCATAACCTGTTAATACCTAGACTTAACTTTTATTTTAGCATGGGGAAGTTTCCCAAACAAAGGCTCTGCTTGTGAAAGCGGAGCCTTTATCGTTAGCATATCACTTATTTGCAATGCTTTTTAATCAGTTCATCCACATTCGGGTCTCCCAATTCCTTCGCTTTGGCAAAACTTTGGCACGCTTCCTGATTTTTCTTCATCTGCAACTGCGCGATTCCCATCAGACGATAGGCTTCCGCATATTTAGGGTCGATTTCCAAAGCGGCCTGCAGCACCTTCAGCGCTTCCTCATTACGTCCCACACGAATATTGACAACGGCAAGTTCCGCACGGTAAGTTAAATCTTTCGGACTTAATTCGATAGCCTTTTCCATATCATTCAGCGCACGCTGGAACTGCTTGGCTTTCAAGGCGGCCTGCTCACGATAGTAATAGAATACATCATTCACCTTGCCGTTTACCGTCTTGTAATACGCGTCATAGTCGAGCATCGCGGCACGCGCCTGATTCGCATTCATACGGGCTTGGGCGCGTTCCAACAGATAAGGGGCGGCTTCTTCCGTATACGGCTCGCTGAAGCGTGCCATACAACTATCCATAAGCGCTACTACTTCTTCCGCAGGCGCTTTCATCAGTTCTTTGGTCTTGGCTGCGCTGAAGAAAGTGGCCGCCGACGCCAGATTGGACTGATTCACCTTTTCATAGCAAGCCAAAGCAGCCGGATAATCTTGTTTCGCAAACAAAATATCTCCTTCGGTCTGTACGTACACCGGAAGTTCCTGAACGGCAATCGCCTTTCTTATTTCATCCGCAGCCTTGTCGTACGACCAGTCCTTGTAAGCTTTCTCCGGATTGCCCAACATATAATTGTATATCAGCTTGGCACGATTGTAATATACATCGTCCTTCTTCTGAGTTACGCTCAGGGCCTTATCCATATCGGCCACCACCTTATCCATCGAGGCGTCATCTTTTGACTGATACAACCGGTTGGTAGCACGACGCAAATAACCGTCCGCGCTATTCGGATATTCGGCGACGAAGTCATCCAGCAGTTCGGCGTACTTCTCCGGGGTAACCTGTGAAGAAGCCATGAAGAGGAACACCAACGCCTGTTCTTCCGTATCGGGCAATGCCTTCTTGATGCCGATATTCTTTAAAGTCATATCGCTGAAAGAGAACGCCGAAACATTCTGGTCTATGGCAAATTTAGCATCTACCGCATAACAGATTGTTGCGGTGTCGGCGCCGGATGATTTCTGCGCAAGGGCAAAGACCTGTCCTTCCTCGGTCATTACGGGACAACTCACCATCTTATCTTTCAGACGCAGGTTGAGCGTATAGTAATAATACTTTTCGGAGAACTTATCCGCCGCTTTCACTTGTCCGGCGGTATAAGAACGGTCTTTTTGCGTGGAATAAGGCAGGATATATACATTGGCGCCCACTGCCGGAGCCGTGGTTGCCGGGTTCAATGCAGGAACTTTCTTGGTTGATATGCCTACACGAAACTTAATGACATCGTACATATCATTTGCGCCCAAAATAGAAACTACCGGCATCTGTACGCCTTCCGAGTTCATCACTACCGCCCGTTGCGCTCCCTTGAACAGAGAGTAATCGGACAAGGCAACGCCGTCTTCCGTCACGAAGAACCCGTTTCCGGTATTCAGAATCTTGTCATTCTCACCATAAGTGACCACCGAGAATACGGCACGTTTAGCTTTCTCCACCCATTTGGGGGCTTGCGCTACACTCCACTGAGCCAGAAGGCACAGAGTGAAAAGCAGGAAAATCTTCTTTTTCATATTTAGTTGGTTCTTTGTTTCACAGCTTCATAAATCAGAATACCCGCCGCAACAGATACGTTAAGAGATTCAATCGTACCCAGCATCGGAATCTTTACCCATTCGTCGCATAATGCAAGGTTGTCGTAAGAGACGCCTTTATCCTCAGCGCCCATGATGATACACATAGGGCCGGTATAATCGGCTTTTGTGTAGTCGTAATCACCTTTTTCCGTGGCAGCCACAATACGGAAGCCACTGTTTTTAAGGTACTGCAAGGTATCTTTCAAGTTCTGCTCGCGGCATACGGGCAAGGTATGCAACGCTCCCGCCGAAGTCTTCACCGCATCGGCATTCACCGTCACGCTGTTCTTGGCGGGGATAATAACGGCATCTACCGCCGCGCACTCGCAAGTACGGGCTATCGCTCCGAAATTACGCACATCCGTTATGCCGTCCAGCATGACAAACAACGGGTTCTTTCCCTCTTCAAACAGAAACGGCACAAGGTCTTCCGTTTTCTGGTAGGTCACGGCGGAAACAAACGCTATCACACCCTGATGGTTCTTGCGTGTAAAACGGTTGATACGTTCCACCGGCACACGTTGCACGGGAATCAAAGTTCCCTTCAAAGCGGCAAACAACTCTTTGGACAAGTCGCTCTGAATATCTTTCTTCACCAATATCTTGTCGATGTCCTTACCTGCCTGAATAGCTTCTATTACGGCGCGAACGCCGAAAATCATTTCACTTTTATCTGTCATTGTATCTTAATTGTTTTTTGTCTTACTTCAGTCTGCCGGAGCTTTACGCTACGGCGGTAAACCTCTACTTTACAAGCGCAGAATTACGGCACCCGTCAGACGATGCCCAACAACGCCTTTGCATTGTTCAGCGCAGCTTCCGTCAAGGTGGCGCCACTCAACATATGCGCTATCTCCTCTACCCGTTCTTCGTCCGTCAGGCGGCGGATATGGCTGTTGGTTTCCGTCTCATTATCCTGCTTGTACACCTTATAATGGGCACGTCCGCGGGCGGCAATCTGCGGCAGGTGGGTAATGCTGATAACCTGGCGGTCGCTATCCCCCATTTCCTGCATAATGTCCGCCATACGGTCGGCTATCTCACCGGAAACTCCGGTATCTATTTCATCGAATACGATAGTGGGCAGCTTCACCGCTCCGGCTATCATCGCCTTGACAGACAGCATGACACGGGCAATCTCACCGCCCGAAGCTACCGAAGATATATTCTGCAACGCCCCGTTCTTATTGGCGGAGAAAAGGAAACCCACCGTATCCGCGCCATGCGCACCCGGCTCCTTACGCGTACCTATCTCTACCCGGAAACGAACATTAGGCATTCCTAACGGTATCAAACGGGCTGCCATTTGTTTCTCGACCTCGCGGGCTGCGGCAGTACGCAATTCGGTCAGTACCGCGGCCTGCTTTTTCACCTTATTATATAAGGCTTCGCTACGGGACTTCAGTTCTTCAATCTGTTCATCCGATGAAGTGATGTTGGAGAGTTTCGCTGCATAATCATCCGCCAAAGCCAGCAGTTCGTCCACCGTAGAGACTCGATGTTTCTGCTGGAGAGTATAAACCAGGTTCAAACGGTCGTTCACTTCTTCCAGCCGGGCTGGATTAAATTCAACCTCTTCTTCCTTTCCTGAAATCTCCTGGGAAATATCTTTCAATTCGATATAGCTGCTTTCCAGACGCTCGGCAAGTTCCCCGGCCGAAGGATATACTTTCTGCAGCCCCGACATTGTGTTCAAACACTCTTTCAACGCGGAGAGCAGACCGCCTTCATCGGAGTTCATCACCTGACCGGCACGGAACAGTCCGGCTTTTATCTCTTCCGCATGGCTCAGCGTATCGGCTTCCCGCTCCAGTTCTTCCTGCTCTCCGGCAGTCAGGTGAGCGTCTTCCAACTGCTCCAACTGAAAACGGATATAGTCTTCATCAGCCTTATTCTGCCCGGCAAGGGCGATAAGGTTCTCTAAATCCCGCTGCGCCTGCTTCCATTCCCGATGAAGGGACTGATAGGCGGCCAGTTCTTCTTCATCATGCGCCAATATATCCAGCACATTCAGCTGGAAACCCTCTTTGTTCAGCAATAAGTTCTGATGCTGCGAGTGCACGTCAATCAATTGCTCACCAAGCTCTTTCATCTGTACCAATGAAGCCGGCGTATCATTGATGAATGCGCGGCTCTTGCCCGAAGCATAGACCTCACGGCGCAGAATGCACTCATCTTCGTATTCCAGTTCGTTTTCCTCAAAGAAAGGCTGCATGCCGTAGCCCGCAATCTCAAAACGGGCTTCAATCACACATTTCGCGGCGCCTCGCCTGATAGACTTCACATCGGCGCGCTGCCCCAGCAACAGGCCGATAGCTCCCAGTATAATGGACTTCCCGGCACCTGTCTCACCGGTAATCACCGAGAAACCGCTACCGAAGTCTATATCAAGTTTCTCGATAAGCGCATAATTCTGTATGTATAGAGAACGCAACATTTTATAAAATTGAGAATTGAGAGTTGATAATCGAAAATAGCATTAATGTTTCATCACTTCCACCAGATGGTCGATAATGTCCGCAGCCACCTCGGCTTTGGACTTCAACGGATAATCCTTTTTACCATTCCGGTCGATAATACTGATTTTATTGGTATCGTAACGGAATCCGGCGCCTTTGTCATTCAACGAATTGAGCACGATAAAGTCCAGATTCTTACGGTTCAGCTTATCTTCCGCATTCTGTCGTTCGTCATTGGTTTCGAGGGCAAACCCTACCAGCACTTTGCCGGGATATTGCTTCTTCATCTCTCCCAAACGGGCGGCAATATCCTGCGTAGGCTTCAAATCCAACGACATATCCCCGGTCTTTTCCCGCTTAATCTTCTTATCGGCCACCTGCTCCGGCGTATAGTCGGCTACGGCGGCGGCCATAATAACGGCATCCGCATTGTAAAACAAAGAAGTGGCCGCCTCGAACATCTGTCCGGCAGACTCGACATTGAAATGTTGATGCATAGGATAATGCGTACGGAGCTGCACAGGTCCCGAAACCAGAATCACAGCCGCTCCTCTTGCCGCACATTCATCGGCAAGCGCAAAGCCCATCTTACCCGACGAATAATTGCCGATGAAACGCACCGGGTCTATTTTTTCATACGTAGGTCCGGTAGTTATCATAATTTTCTTTCCGGCCAGGTCACCGTCTTTGGCTGCGAAGAACTCTTCCAAATGACGGATGATAACGTCCGGTTCTTCCATTCTTCCTTTGCCCACCAAATGGCTCGCCAGCTCGCCCGTGCCCGGTTCTATGATATGATTGCCATACGAGCGCAGCGTCTCCAGGTTCTTTTGGGTGGACGGATGAGCATACATATCCAAATCCATCGCCGGAGCCACAAACACAGGAGCTTTCGCAGACAGATAAGTGGTTATCAGCATATTGTCGGCAACGCCATTCGCCATTTTGCCGATAGTGGAAGCCGTGGCCGGAGCTATCAGCATGGCATCCGCCCATAAACCCAAATCCACGTGACTGTTCCATGTCCCGTCACGTTGCGCAAAAAACTCACTGATGACAGGCTTCCCGGTGAGGGCGGATAAAGTAATGGGAGTTATGAATTCTTTTCCCGCAGGGGTTATAACGACCTGCACTTCCGCACCCTGTTTTATAAGTCCGCGGATGATATGGCAGGCTTTATAAGCGGCAATACTGCCTGTAATGCCGAGTACTATTTTCTTTCCTTTCAGTGGATTTGCCATGAAATCAAAATACTAATTACAAATATCACTTCTGAGTAATCTCACGCAGGCGGATTTTAGTCAGCATGGCTTTGGTATTCAGTGTAAAATCACTGTTCAGTATCCAGCTGTAATATCCCGGATCACGCTTCAGCACATCGGCTACCGACATGCCTTTGTACTTACCGAAATTAAACACTTCCACACCTTTATCATCGTAAACCATGCGTCCCGCAAAGTCCACATTCTTGTTGAAACTGGAATAATCCGACAGGAAAGTCACATCGTTCTGCAAGTCCGGATAGCGGTCCAGTTGCGACATCAGCACCTCATAGGTAGCGCGAGTGTCCGCTTCCGCCGTATGGGCGTCTTCCAGATTCTTGCCGCAATAGAACTTATAGGCGGCGGACAGCGTGCGCTGTTCCATTTTATGGAAGATAACCTGCACATCCACAAACTTGCGGCGGCTCATGTCGATATCCACATCCGCACGCAGGAATTCTTCCGCCAGAACGGGAATATCAAAACGGTTGGAATTGAAACCGGCAAGGTCGCAGCCTTCAATATCATTGGCGATGCCGCGCGCCACTTCCTTAAACGTGGGACAGTCCGCTACATCTTCATCATAAATGCCATGAACGGCGGAAGCTTCCGCCGGAATATGCATTTCGGGATTGATACGCATGGTTTTGGTTTCCTCGTTCCCGTTGGGATATACTTTGAGATAACAGATTTCTACTATTCGGTCTGAGTTAATGTTTGTACCGGTGGTCTCCAAATCAAAAAAGACAATCGGATTTTTAAGATTCAGTTTCATGAAGTTTCGTATTTATTTATCTTTTAGGCACGGATTACACGGACTGACACGGTTTTTCTATAAACCTGAACCGTGAAATCCGCGTAATCCGTGCCTAAACAAAAAATGACAGGTTACTATCTCATTAGTCATTCAGCATCATCGGCATCAGCAGCATCAGCAGGTCTTCGTTTTCTTCCTGCTCTACCGGAACGATAACGCCGGCGCGTGAAGGATCGGCCAATTCGATAACCACTTCATCCGCTGAAATATTATTCAGGATATCTATGAGGAAAGTAGATTTGAAGCCGATGCTCATCGGATTGCCCGTATACTGGCAAGTCTGTGTCTCTTCCGCCGAAGTGGAGAAGTCGATGTCCTGCGCCGAAATCACAATCCGGTTTTCCTGCATGCGCAGCTTGATAAGGCTGCTGGCCTGTGACGAGAAGATGGACACGCGGCGCAACGCGCCTATCAGTTGCTGGCGGTCTACCGTTACCTTATACGGGTTGTTCTGCGGAATTACAGAGTTATAGTTCGGATAGCGTCCTTCAATCAGACGGCATACCATGCGATAACTTTCCAGCGTAACCACAGCGTTACGTTCATCAAACTCAATGGTTACCATACCCTGTTCTTTGGGCAACAGGTTCTTCATCAGGTTGGCGGGTTTCTTGGGCAGGATGAAAGCGGCGCGTTCATTGCCTTTGGCGGCCAGCGTCTTGCAGCGTACCAGCTTATGGCCGTCGGAAGCCACCATGGTGATGTCTTCGGTGGTAATATCGAAATAGATACCGTTCATCACGGGACGAAGCTCGTCATCGGCGGTTGCAAATACCGCGCGGTTGATACCGCCCAGCAATACCTGCGCATCCATTTCCACACGTACAGCGTTGTCACCCAGCATGGCCGATTGCGGGAATTCGTCCGCGTTCTGTCCCATCAGGCTGTATTTACCGTTTTGATACTGTACTGTAATCTCCAAAGAATTTGTGTTGATGTCAAATGTCAGCGGTTGTTCGGGAATTTCCTTCAAAGCATCCAACAGAGTTTTGGCGGTTACGGCAAAACGTCCGTCGGTATCACTTTCGTTCACTTCGACTGTAGTAACCATCGTTGTTTCACTGTCGGAAACGGTTACAGACAAGGTTCCGTCTTGTAGTTCAAAGAGGAAACAATCCAAAATAGGCAGCGCATTCTTCGAATTAATCACGCGGCTGATAGCCTGCAAATGGCTGGAGAGCGCAGTACTCGAAACGATAAATTTCATATATTCTGTATATTTAAGTTTTAATTTCAGCTAACTTGTTAACTAACGGACAAAGTTAAAAAAAGAATTCCCTACGACAAAGAAATAGTAAGAAAAAACAGCCGTTTATTCGTCGCATATTCCTAAAAAATTGTAACTTCGCCGCATCATTTAAAAAGAGAACAATGGAATTTACAGGAAAAATTATCGCTATACTCCAGCCCAGAGGCGGAGTTTCCAAAACAGGTAACGAGTGGAAGGCACAAGAATACGTAATCGAAGACCACGGGCAATATCCCCGTAAGATGTGTTTCGACGTATTCGGAGCAGATAAAATAGAACAGTTCAACATCCAGATGGGTGAAGAGCTGACGGTTTCTTTCGATGTCGATGCACGTCAGTGGCAAGACCGCTGGTTCAACAGTATCCGCGCATGGAAAGTAGAACGCGTCAGCGCAGCCGCACCTGCACCGGGCGCGCCGGTTCCGCCGCCGGCTCCTTCCGCAGCGCCGGAATTCTTGTCCGGAGACGCTAAAGACGATTTACCTTTCTAAATTAAGAATTGAGAATTAAAAATTGAGAAATAAGAAAGACCATGTATGTACCTGCGGGCATATACATGGTCTTTTTTTATCGGAAGAACCGACTATTCTCCCTATTTCTCAATTTTTAATTCTCAATTCTCAATTTCCTCAATTTCCCCTTTATACAGTAAGACGAGGTTCGGGTACACTATTCCGTCCGTACAAGTAAACTGTATGCCGATTACGAAGTGACGGAAGAACTTAGCCTGACGGAAGAAGAAGTTCGGTATCAGGCGCACATAAGTTTCCGGCTGGAGCATCATCTCTTCCATATCCACCATCATGGCAAAGTTATAATACGGGGAAAGACTGCCTACCCCTTCTTCATACACCGAAGTTCCGCCCAGCACATCCTTATTCTCGACGGCGTCTATATAGGCGGAAAGACTCTGCGCATCGGGCGCCAGCAACAAGGCTCCCTTATAAAAACAGGCGTAGGTGTGAAGCGCGGATTCCGTAATGCCGGTCAGTTGCGTCAGCATAGTATTCCGGGGCAACATGTACTGCCGGTATTTCCTCGCCTGCGGATATTGCCTGTAACCGGGAGAGGTCCGCGGCACTGCCGGGGCGTCCTCTTCTTTCGGAGTAACATATAGCAGATGTTGCAGATAACGTTCCGCCTGCGCTTCATCTTTCACGGCAACACTCATTACGGCGCAAGGACGACGGTCGGTTGTGTCTTTGGATTGGAACAGGCAGGACATGATGCTCTCTCCCGCATGCTCTTTCATAAAATCCATCCACTCTTCATCCCGCTTCTTGATATAATCGGAATAAGTAGCTTTGGCATATTCCTGCCGCGAAGTAAAGCCGAACATGGCTTCCAAATCCGAAATGGCCCACTGGTCGTAGAAGAAAGTAGAGGCCGGAAGCCGCTCTCCCGAAAACCCCTTTATCGGCATCTGCCTGCGAAGCGCGTTGATAAACGTCCGGGTAGTATCCGAACCGTGACTGATACCGGAACAATACACGGCTTCCTCATTGAACTTCATATCGAACTCCGCCCAGCTTCCCAAGCGTGTCTGCGAACGGATGCCGTCCGTATCCTTTCCCATGCCCACCTCTTTCATGCGCACGTACACCGTTGCCGCCACATTATTGCGTTTGCCGGCATACATGGTACGGAAAGAAGGCATATCCATCAGCGATTGCCTGGAACGGCGGGCATCGATGACCTGCTCTATCAAACGCTTCTGAAAGCTGACCGCCAGAAAATCCGGCGTGAAATAGACCGCAAGGAAACGTCCGTCCGCCATGGGATAGATACGTATTTCCTCGCCGTTATAATCGAAGTATTTAGAGGGGAAAGTACTGGAGCAGTACTTACGCACAAAAGATTCCACCAATTCGTAATCTCCCGAGCCCAAGCTGCAATACAACACCTGATTCAAAGGAGTATCCGGCTCGTGAAAACTGATAAGCATCTTGTTCATCTGCCTGCTCAACCCGTGCGGAGTGTCGCCTACCAGCGTATTGAGATACTTTTTCAAGTAGGCGAAAAGCTCCGAAACATATAGGAAGTGGTCATCCTTGCTGCAATGCAACCCGTTGATGTCTTCCATCAAATCCGCCACGCGGTCTGTCTCAAGTACAGCCGTAGCATCTTGCGGAACCAAGGTAAAGAGATTAAAATCCTGCCGGTTTTCCACCGCGTTCATGCGCAGGAACGAGTATGCGCCGAAGCCCGTACATAGCAGCACTATGGACACAATAACGGCTATTCGTATAAGTACTCGAAGCTTCATGGCATTTATTCATCAACTGTTGGCAAAAATAAACATTTCTACTAATAAAACAAAACAAATGTTTTAAAAAGTTTAGAAATCTATTTTCATCCCGTCATAAGCAAAATGCACATGGGGCGGCAGTTGGCTGTCTATTTCGGCATGCAGTCCTGCGTGATGGCTCATGTGGATGAAATAAGTTTCCTTCGCGCCAATACGTTCCGCAGCCGCCAACGCTTCCGATATGCTCTGATGCGTAAGATGCGGTTGCGGCCGCAAAGCGTTTATTACCAAAACGTCCAGCCCCTGCAATTGTTCATACGAGGCGTCCGGCATCGTAAGCATATCCGTTACATATCCCAGGCGTCCGCCGATACGGTAGCCCAGAATGGGTAAACGCCCGTGCATCACGGCCACCGGCAGTATTTCCGTTCCCCGTACAGAGAAAGGCTTGCCCGCTTCCACTTCCCGCAAATAGATGCGCGGCACGCCCGGATACTTCTTATCCACAAAGCAGTAAGGCATCCGCACCCGCAGATGGGCGGCTGTGTAAGCATCCGAATAAATAGGTATCTCCGAAAAACGGCAGAAAGGGCGCAAATCGTCCAATCCGCCCACATGGTCGTAATGCTCGTGGGTTATCAGTACGCCGTCTATCCGCTCGTAAACGGCAGCGCGCAACATCTGCGTCCTGAAGTCGGGGCCGCAGTCTATCAATATCGTCGCGTCGTCCGTATGCAGCAGAGCCGACGTGCGCAAGCGGTTATCCCGCAAATCGGCAGAGGTGCAGACAGGGCACGTGCAACCTATTTCCGGCACTCCGGTAGATGTTCCGCTTCCTAATATGGTCAGTTTCATAACAGTAATAAGTAAATGGCGGTTAATCACTCTATAAAGTTTACTTCCGGATGAATCTCCACCCCGAACTTCTCCTTTACAGAAGCTC
This sequence comes from Bacteroides sp. 44_46, assembly GCF_001915465.1. Taxonomy (NCBI): domain Bacteria; kingdom Pseudomonadati; phylum Bacteroidota; class Bacteroidia; order Bacteroidales; family Bacteroidaceae; genus Bacteroides; species Bacteroides sp. 44_46. Next base: position 181,271 of record NZ_MNQO01000017.1, read on the forward strand.
TGACGGCATCCGACAGGGCAACCACGTCTTTTCCGGTCGCACCGCCCAGATTCACAAGCACCAGAGCCTGCTTGTCGTGTACGGCGGCAGGTCCTAAAGCCTTGCCTTTCCAGCCGCACCGGTCTATCATCCACCCGGCGGGAATCTTCACCCGCTCGGCGTCCACCTCGTAATGGGGCATGGCGGGAAATCTGTCCAGCAACGCTTCAAATTGCGCACGGGGCACGATGGGGTTCATAAAGAAACTTCCGGCATTACCCAGCACTTTCGGGTCGGGCAGCTTGCTTTCGCGGATAGCTATAATCACACGGCGCAAAACAGCTAAATTCACCGACGGATACTTGGCAAGTTCCTGACGAATCGTACCGTAATCCAGCGTGTAACGCTCCTTCTTACTCAGTACGAAATTCACGTAAGTCACAAAGACCGACTTCATTTCAGGCTTTTTGAAAAGGCTTTTCCGGTAAGCGTACTCACATTCGTCTTTTTGGTAAACACGCTTCTCGCCGCGAATGTTTATCGTCTCCACAGACGCGATGATGTCTTTCACCTCTACGCCGTAAGCGCCGATATTCTGTACGGCGCCCGCACCCACCTCACCGGGTATCAGCGACAGGTTCTCCGCGCCATACCAGCCCCGCTCTACGCAGTAAGCCGCGAAATCGTCCCATATCACGCCTGCGCCCACACGCACACGCACCCGCTCATCATCTTCCGCGGTCACTTCCACTCCGCCGATGCGCGAGTGCAGCACCATGCCGTCATAATCTTTCACAAACAACAGGTTACTGCCGCATCCTATATGCAAAAAAGGAGAAGTGACGCGCCCTTCGGCTATCCATTTCTCCAGTTCCTCTACCGAGTGATATTCCGCATACACGGCGGCTTTCACATCGAATCCGAATGTATTGGGTATTCTCATAAATCTCAAATGCTCGTATCTTCGTATTTATACATTTTCCACTCGCCGCCCCGTCTCCAGAAATAGAAAACGTTGGAATATCCGTTGCCGATACCGTTCACTTTCAGAATTTTCGTATTCGAATTGTCCTCGTTCTTCTGTCCGTAGTTGATGTTGGACAACTTGTCTACGGGCAGCGGCGGACGGAAAGCATACCACTGGTTCACATCGAGGGTGGTCTCCAATATGGCAAACTCATCGTCGGGGTCGATGGTGACAAACTGCAACGGGTCGGCGATATGCTTGCTCTGGTACAGGCTGTCCGTCACAAAACGGGTATAGAAATCCACAAAATTCTCACCTTCACCTTCCTCGATATGGCGCAGATTTATGGCTTCAAGCATCCACATGCCTTCCTTGCGTTCAAAGTAATATTTCTTCACCATGCGCGTTTTCAGGTAAATCCATTCCACCTGTACGGATTTCAATGCGGTGTCGCCCACCATATCCATGTCGCTCTCACGGTCGAAAAGCAACGTGTAATAGTTCTGCTTCGTAAACAGGTAGTCGTGCTTCCAGAAACGCTCTTCTATTTTTGAAGGGGTATCCCGGTTGTAATAAGGCAAAGGAAACACCGTCCTCTCCCGCTGCAAAGCTTCGTCCGAGGCATAGTTGAAGATAAAATCATCAAACAGTTCGTCCGCTTCCAACGGTTTGGGTTCTTCCTTCACTTCCGCCTGTTGCAGCGTATCGGCCTTATGACCGGCCGAATCCACCATTTCGGTAATGGTAGCAAAGGGATCCATTTGCGTCTTCCTGTTCCCGCATGAGAACAGAAAGACGAGTATAAAAAATCCCGTTAGTAATCGTTTCATTCTTTACTGACCCTCTACGGTCATTTATTTAATTTCGCTCTTAATTTTTCAAGCATATCCACAGTCATGGACTCCAGGTCAAATTGCGGCATCCAGTCCCATTCCTCGCGGGCGCAGGAGTCGTCCAGAGAGTCGGGCCAACTGTCGGCGATGGCCTGCTTCAAAGGGTCTACCTCGTAGGTCATTTCAAAGTCGGGCACATGCTTCTTGATAGCGGCGTAAATCATTTCCGGGTCGAAGCTCATGGAAGCGATGTTGAACGCATTCCGGTGTTTCAGGCGCGCCGGAGCGGCTTCCATCAGCGAGATAGCCGCATTGATGGCATCGGGCATATACATCATGTCCATAAATGTACCCGCCTTTACGGGACATACGAACTTCTCGCCTTTCACGGCCGAGTAGAAGATGTCTACCGCATAGTCCGTCGTACCGCCACCCGGGGGCGTCACGTTGGAGATGATGCCGGGGAAGCGTACCGCACGGGTATCCACCCCGTATTTCGTATAATAATAATCGCTTAACAATTCTGTCGTCACTTTTGTTACGCCGTACATGGTGCGCGGGCGCTGAATAGTGTCTTGCGGCGTCTTTACGTGGGGAGTGTTTTCTCCGAACGAACCGATGGAGCTCGGCGTAAATACGGCGCAACCATACTCACGCGCCACTTCCAGCACGTTCCACAACCCGTCTATACCTATTTTCCATGCCATGGCCGGGCGGCTTTCGGCAACTACCGACAGCAAGGCTGCCAGATTATAAATTGTATCGATCTTGAATTGTCGCGCCACAACTTCAATGGACTGGCGGTCTGTCACATCGGCTATGGCCGAGGGACCCGAGGCTTTTAATTCACCCTGCGGCATAGCGCTCGGAATATATCCGGCTACAACATGGTCATCACCATAGCGCTTGCGCAACTCTAATGTCAACTCCGAGCCAATCTGTCCTGTGGCTCCGATTACCAAAATATTTTTCATACAACTTATTTATAAGGTATTCTTTCATTACCGAGGCGCAAATATACGCACTTTTTTTTCATTTTTCTATCAAAAAGATATTGTTTATTCCAATAAAAATGATGTCCTTTGTAGAGCTTCAAATAACGATGTATCACTTATTAAAATAGAACGCTATGTATGGTAAAATGAAAGACCATCTCAGCAAAACTCTTGCTGAAATAAAAGAAGCCGGACTCTACAAAGAGGAACGCCTGATTGAGAGTGCGCAACAAGCCGCTATCACCGTGAAAGGCAAGGAAGTACTGAACTTCTGCGCCAACAATTACCTGGGATTATCCAATCATCCCCGCCTGATAGCCGCCGCCCGAAACATAATGGAACGCCGCGGTTACGGCATGTCGTCCGTACGTTTCATCTGCGGAACGCAGGACATTCACAAAGAACTGGAAGCCGCCATTTCCGATTACTTCAAGACGGAAGACACCATTCTGTACGCCGCCTGCTTTGACGCCAACGGCGGTGTGTTCGAGCCTCTCTTCACCGAAGAGGACGCCATCATCTCCGACTCCTTGAACCACGCTTCCATTATCGACGGCGTGCGCCTGTGCAAAGCCAAGCGTTACCGCTATGCCAATGCCGACATGGCGGAGCTTGAAAAATGCCTGCAAGAGGCCCAGGCGCAACGTTTCCGCATCATCGTGACGGACGGTGTGTTCTCCATGGACGGCAACGTGGCTCCCATGGACAAGATATGCGACCTTGCCGAAAAATACGACGCGCTGGTAATGGTGGACGAATCTCACTCCGCCGGCGTGGTAGGCGCTACGGGTCATGGCGTGAGCGAGCTGTATGGCACGTACGGACGTGTGGACATCTACACCGGTACGTTAGGCAAAGCCTTCGGCGGCGCTTTGGGTGGTTTCACCACAGGCCGCAAAGAAATTATCGACTTATTGCGTCAGCGCAGCCGCCCGTACCTGTTCTCCAACTCCCTGGCTCCGGGCATCATCGGCGCGAGCCTCGAAGTGTTCAAGATGCTGAAAGAGAGCAACGCCCTGCACGACAAGTTGGTAGAGAACGTAAATTACTTCCGCGACAAGATGACTGCCGCCGGTTTCGACATCAAGCCTACCCAAAGCGCCATTTGCGCCGTAATGCTGTATGACGCCAAACTGTCTCAGATTTATGCGGCACGCATGCAGGAAGAAGGTATCTATGTAACCGGTTTCTACTATCCCGTTGTACCGAAAGACCAGGCACGCATCCGCGTACAAATCTCCGCCGGACACAATAAGGAGCATCTGGATAAATGCATCGAAGCGTTTATAAAGGTAGGAAAGGAATTGGGAGTACTGAAATAATATAAAAAAAGCGATAGAGTGGTAAAATGGTAAAAAACAGATTACTCTATCGCTTTTTTATTATATTCAAGTACTAATTCTTCTGCCAGATATTCATCACTCAGACAGTGCATATCAGCCACTCCGTCATTTATTAAACCATAGGTTTCCGAATCATAAAAAAAGCCCAAGGCATCTTCATAAGACAAATGTACCCGTTCTGCAAACAACCTGACAATGCGGGCGTATTTCATTTGTAGAATAGTTTTATTTGCTATCATTTTTGCTTGCTTCAATTGTTATTTCAGTAGCTTTCTTAAATTTCAGATGATGTAGAATTACATTCTGATTCAGTATACAGATTTGATGATTGGGATATTCAAAAGCCAGTCTTCCTAAAGCATCTTCTTTACTCATCTCACCGGCAAAATACAAATCAATCGTGTTGAAAACTTTATCATCCGCTATACCACCGGATACAATGTCATATATCACCCCACCGTTACCTTTACGACATGCACCTACATACTCCAACCAGGCTTCGTCATATCTGTCGAATGTCATAACATTGTATTCAGACAAATCTTCATCTAATACATACTCATTAATATAAGCTTTTTGCCCTCTGCGGAGAAAACGCATCGCATATTTTTCAGCCTGCTCACGTATTGCAGTAAGATAGAAGCCCTTCCCAAAATCCAGAAAGTCACGCGAATAGCTCACATCCGGTCTCTCTATAATATACGGCGAAGCATGATACAATATCATTGCAAAACTCCTTTCTCTTTCATATACGATACAATATCTTCCACCAGATAATCTTTACCGAATGTATGCAGCACGTCATACCCCGGCACAATATACTCCATTAAAATACCGGAGTCTCTCAACAGCCGATACACGTTTCCTGCGCTCATTTTCAATGCATCCGCTACATTGCCCACGCAAAACATCGTGAAATTTAATTGTTCAAAGTTCATATTCTTTAATACTGCAAAGCAGAGTATCTGATTATCTCTAAAAACAAAGATACGCAAAAAACTCTATATTTTCTGCGTATCTTCCAAAAAAATCCCATTAGGGATAATCAGTATACTTATCTTCTTTCGCCCAGTTTCGCATCGACAAAGAACACTCCGGCAGCACCGGCTTTCTTTACCATATCTACGATACCTGCGGCAGTAGCTTCTTCTTCCACCTGTTCGCGAACGAATCCCCACAAGAAGTCTTGAGAAGCTTTATCTTTTTCAGCGGCAGCTACGTCAACGAGGGCGTCAATCATCTTTGATACGCGGCATTCGTGTTCGTAAACCTGTTCGAATACTTCCAGCGGAGTACCGAAATCGTTGGGAACAACGTCAATCTTATCCAATTTAGCCTTACCGCCGCGCTTGATGATGTACGATGCCAGTTCGCAAGCATGTTCGTGCTCTTCGTGCGCCTGCTTTTTCAACCAGGAAGCCATACCGCAATAACCTTCCTTATCCATATAGAAAGACATTGCCAAATAAAGGTTGGATGACCACATCTCAGCCGTAATCTGCTCGTTAATTGCATTCTGTAATTTTTCTGTTATCATAATTGTATTTATTAAGTAAATTGAAATGATTACAAATGTAACAAGAACACACGAATATTGTTCACCCCAATAACATTATTTAGTAAAAAAAGCGTAACATAACTTTTCAAATGCAACAATCGGATTACAATGAAGCCGGATTGGGGGGCGACGGCTCTTGCAGAATGGATGCAGCATCAAAGCAAGGACACACTTTTATCCATTCTTCAGGTTCTATCTCGCCGTTGCCGTTCAGGTCGGGACTGAGGTCGCGATGCCCGCAAAGGCGGCTGCCGGGATAATCGCGCAGCAATAACATAACGAGTACCCTCAGTGAGTGTTTCTGGAAATCGGTACGGGTATCGGCAGGCCGTCCCCGCTCGTTCAGCCCGCCCTCGTAGCAGATGCCGACGCTGTGGGCGTTGCAGCCTCTGGCATGCGCACCGGGACGTTCCAAAGGCCGGAGCGTCTTTATATCACCGTTCTTACGGATATAAAAATGATAACCTGCGCCGGAGAAGCCCCGGCGCAGGTGGTCTGTTGTCAGGTCGTGTTCCGTATAGCTGCGGTCGCAGCGGGTGGCGGAACAGTGGACAACGATGAGGTTGATGAATCTCATTTTGAGTTATGAGTTATAAATTATGAGTTATGATTTGGCTACATGGGCATTGCGTGCGCGCCCAATGCGCCGAGAACGGCTGATGCCACTGCGATTACGATTTTAAGGAGCTTGTCCCACCAGGTTGATTTTGTTGACATAAGAGTTTAGGATTTAAAAGATGAATACATAAAGTTATTGTTCAGTCGGGAAATCAGGACGGAAAGGCTATCCGAGAGGGTTCTCCTCTTCGCCGCTGTTGCCGCCGCCATTACCGCCGCCCGAGCTGCCGTCAGCAGGTTTATCCAGCGAGAAAGCCACATTGGCCGGACTACGGGTGACGGCCGTACTGCCATTCACCAGCTTGAGACCCTTGTCGGGCACGAAGCGGATATTCACTTTGGAAATATTCCTGACCGTACAATCTTCCGACTTCTCCACACCCGGACAGCGGAACGTCATGTGAAGCGTACCGAGCTGATTCAGTTTCACCTTGTCGCCGTTGGCAAGATTTGTCTGAATTTCTTCCACAAGGGCTTCGATTACGTGCTTCACATCGCCTTTCGTCATGGCGCAATTTTTCTGAATACTGGCGGCAAGGACATCGATATCCACCGTGCCGCAGGTTTTGGGTTTCTGACGAAGATAATACAGTTTCTGAGAATCAGGATTCGTCACATCCTTCCGGCGCAGAAAGCGCTCTACAAGTACATCCATAAAAAATAAAGTTTAGGTTAAAAAAAATACATATCAAAATTCCATGTAAAAAGGAAGAGTAAACAGGCGCCTTAATCAATGATTTTCCCTTTCTTTAAGCACATAACAAAGATACGAAATCTACGAGGCGAAGTCAAGTATCCAGCCATTTATTTTCTATAATTCGTTCACTTTTTTCTCTGAAAATCAGATAAAAAAACAGACGGTCTGTTTGCTCCGTACAGACCGTCTGTTTCACCGTTGCAGACCATGCGTTTACCCTGTTTGCACCGTCTGTTTTTTTATATTCTCCTATATAAGTAATGAATACATTATAATCGGATTGTTATTTCGCGTTTCTCATCAGCCATTCCGTAGGCGGAACATATTCGCCAAGTTTCGTCATGCTGGGGTTATGCGCAAAGTACACATCCCCTGTCTCACCGTTGCGGTGCTTCGCCACCATCACCACTCCCAAACACTCCGTAGGATACTTGCTTACCGGTTCTGTCTTGATGCCTGACAGCGCAGGGCGGTAAAGCAGCATCACCATGTCCGCGTCCTGCTCGATAGCCCCGCTTTCGCGCAGGTCGCTCAAGATAGGACGGCTGAAAGGCCGTCCGTCGCTTCCCCGGTTCAACTGGCTCAGGAGCAGAACGGGCACATTCAGTTCTTTTGCCATGAGTTTCGCCTTGCGGGTGGTCTGCGCCACTTCTTGTTCGCGGTTGCGGTTCTTCTGGTCGGACTTCATGTCGCAGAGTTGCAGATAATCCAGAATAATCATGTCACACTTGCCTTTGCTTTGCAGCATACGCGCCGAAGAGCGCACCCTGTCCATACTCGTCACCGGATGGTCGTCCACGTGGATAGGCAGTACACGCAAGCCCGTAGCGGCTCTCCTCACCTGCTCCACCTCATCGGCGGTGAGTTGTCCGCCGCGCAGGTGGCGGGCATTGACATCCGGTGAGGCGGCCACCAGCCAGCGGTCGCCCAGGCGCTCACCCTGCATTTCGAGGCTGTACACCGCCACATGATGTCCTGCGATGGCGGCCGCACGCGCCAGATGCAGGGCGAAGGCCGTCTTGCCTACGGCGGGACGGGCGGCAATGACATTCAAGTCGCCCCGCTGCCAGCCCGAAGTCAGGCGGTCGAGGTCGGCCAGACCGGTGGGGATACCTGTGATGCCGTTTATGCCGGAAGCCTGACGGGCATCCACTTGTTGCAGCGTATCATCCATCAAGGTATCCATATCGCGCAAATGGTCGATAGTGCCGCATTCTCCCTCAAAACGGTCCAGCAGGTTGTGGGCATCCACCAGCGTGTCGGCAATATCCGTGGTTTCATCGGCGGCAAGGGCCAGCAATTTATGGAAGCCGAGTATCATTTCACGCCGCAAGTGCTTCTCATGCAAAATCCGCACATGATACTCCAAATGCACCGACGACACCACCCTGCCGCTGATACGGACCAGTTCATACGGCCCGCCCGCGGCATCCAGCTTGCCGCGGGCGCCAAGCTCGTTCTTCACGGTGATGATATCTATCTGCCTGCCATCCCGGTACATCGCCTGCAAGGCGGCATAAATCAGCGCATTCTTCTCAAAGTAGAACATTTCCGGACGTAGCCGGTCGGCCACCATCGGCATGGCCTCACGCTCTATGAGGCAGGCGCCAAGTATAACTTCTTCAAGTTCCGCATCCTGCGGGTTCAGTATTTCACTCATTGCATTACGGTTGTCATCGTCGGCCGCCGGCCGCTAATATTCGTATTCATTCAAGAAAGCCTTGTTGGAGAGGTAGTTCACGGCTTGCAGACAGAACAAGGTGCTGTTGAGATGGCCGTAATAGTTTTCGATGTTTTCTACGGCGGCGGTACGTTCGTTGGCGGAGAGCTTGTTCCAGCTTTTGCGCGCTTTGGCGGGATTCACTTTGTCCTTGCGGGTAATCTCGTGGTACTGCTCCCAGAAATCATTGAAACCGTTGTCGGGCGGTGTGGCGGACGCCGCTTCCTTTTTCGGCGCGCGGGGTATCCAGGCGTCATAATCGGGGATGCGGATATGGGTGGAATGTCCGTCGTCCAGATGCACCAGCCGTTTGCAATCGAACATTTTTTTGAAGAAACGCATGGTACGGCTACGTCTCCAACCGAAAATTTCGGTCCACTGCATATAGCTGAACAGACTTTCGCCACGTGCGCACACATACTCTGCCCCGTTGCGGCGATAAACGCTCTCCTTGTAATTGGCATAGAGCAACACACGCAGAAAGGCTTCCTGCTCTCCGGCAGCTTCCGGACACTCGCATATAATCTCATGGATTAGTTGTCGGGGAACCATGAGATACCCCTGTTTGGTGGATTCTAACATTTTATCGTTTTAAATTACTCCGCAAAGGTAGAGGACAATTCCCGGCTCTGCAAGCCCGGTATGCACTTCCGGTAAGCTTCGGTAAATAATAGCAGGTTTCGGTGGAAAATAGCTATTTCAGGTCGTTTTCGGTATGAACATCTTTCCGGACGCTCCGGCGCTCATTCATACGGGCTGTCCGCCAAAGGCTTATTATCTTTGGCGGACAGCCGGCCGGACATTTTCCGGACACATAAGAAATAAAGGAAAGAATTGATATATTAAAATATATCAGGGGTTTTCTCTGGAAGCGCGTTTCTGCTTTTCGAAGAACGCTTCGCACGGCATTCCCAATTCGCGAATCACGGCAGCTATATGCAGAGGGGTCAGGATGGTGAAATGTTCCGTGTAGCCGTTCTTGCAAAGTTCGGCGTAAAGTTTCGGATAAAGTCTCAACAGTCTGCGGAAAGCGCGTGTGGACGAAGTGGCGTGTTCACAAGGACAATAAGCCATAGCGATGTCGGATATCGGATGACATCCGAACAGCATCCAGTCATAATCAGGGTGTTTCATATTATGTTTATTTTTTTAAAAAACGGCTGCAAAGGTATACAAAAAAGCCAAACATAACATTACCAATTGATTACCTGTGAACAGGCTGTTTTTTTACGCGTAATTTATTTTCAGGAAAACGAGTATATTATATTGCGCGCGTTAATTGCGCACGCAAGGAGTGTAAATATATAAAAACAACGCATTATGAAAGATTTAACATCCTTTACGCTTTCGGTCGTACAAGAACTGGAAGACAGGGAGCGGTTCGGAACCGCTCATGTGTATCGCAGCGCTTTGCGCGCTTTCCAACGTTACTGGAAAACCAGGCATCCGCAAGAAGAGATACGGATGAAAAAAGTGTTCGTGGCCGCCACGATACAAGAGTTTGAAAGGCATTTACAGGAGCGGATGCTCAAACTGAACACCTTATCCACGTACCTGCGGATGCTGCGTGCCCTTTACAACCGGGCATTGGCGGCGGGAATGGCCAACTATGTGCCCGGACTGTTTGCCCGCGTATATACCGGAACCCGCACCGACGTGAAGCGCGCCCTGCCGCCTGCCGATATGGGGCATGCGCTTACCATTTCATCGTCCTTGCAGCAGGAGCTGAGGGAAACGCAAATATGGTTCGCCCTGCTTTTCCTGTTACGGGGAATGCCTTTTGCCGACCTTGCCCGGCTACGCAAATGCGACTTCAGGAACGGAGTGATTTCCTACCGCCGGCAGAAAACCGGACGACAGGTGAGCGTGCAGGTCACCGCCGAAGCCGCCGAACTTCTCCGGCAATGCGCCGACCACCGTACAAACTCCCCCTATCTGCTCAATATCCTATGGGACGAAAACCGGTATTCTCCATTGGGAAGCCGTAACGAATATCAACATTACCAACGGGTATTAAGAAACTTCAACCGGAAACTGAAGCTGCTGGCATCCGCCCTCGGACTAAGCGGAAAATTATCGTCCTACACCGCGCGCCATACATGGGCGACAACGGCTTTTCACACGAAAGTCGCTGTGGGAATCATCAGCAACGCGCTGGGACATTCATCGATAAAGGTGACGGAAACCTATCTGAAACCATTTGAAAACGAAGTGCTGGATAAAACCAATAAGAAAATAATCGCTTACGTAAAAAGATGCACGACGTGCTAATGCCGGGAGATTTGGATTTTCGATATATATCTATAATACAGGATATTACAAAGGAATTACTTTGTAGGTAACGGAGAGTATCTTCACTGCAAAAGTAACCATAAAACTTGAAAAACAAAACAAAAAAGATAAAATCTTATCACAAACGGCACAAAAGCCCTACTTGCGAACAAACAGAAACAAAACAACCCCGAACCATACGGCAATAAATCCTCTTACCGCCTTTCCGGACGGAAAGCGGGAAACACCTGTTATATAACCCCGCTGATTATACAACCCGGCCATACATGCGACAGACGCTTCTGTGAGGAGCCGCAAAACCCTTCTCCGTTACCTACAAAGTAACGGACAAATATCAACAATCAAACAAACAAAACAGTACATGGTAACACCCCGAACACAGGCCGCCATCGCGCAGCTTAACCACATCCATACAGGCAGCTATGATAGCTGTCCGGAACAGCATATACCTGCCGAAGAAGCGAGGCGCTCCCTACTGCCGCAACTCACCGCCGCCGGACTTATCATTCCAAAAGGTGACAATAATCCGATGGAAATACAATCTTATAAAAAATCCTACATTCAATACGGAACGACTGCGCAGAACCCCGGAGTAGTACACCCGGTGAGCGGGACATACCCGCAAGCAACAAACATGTCGGACTTATAGCCGGAGAGAAAACAGTTGAGAAAGAAAAGCTACATATCGGCCTCGGTGCTCCTGGCAGTGCTGTTATTGCTTCCCGCCTGCAAGACGGAAGGGCAAAACATTGCCGTGAAAAGCGATTTGCTTACAGGCATGCTCTCCTCTCCCAATCTCGGCGTGGAAGTAAGGCTGTCCGAACGGTTTACGCTGGAAACCGGATTTCATTACAACCCTTTCCCGGCAGGAGAGAACAAACGCTGGAAGCACTGGTTTGTACAGCCGGAACTGCGTTATTGGATGTGCCAGCCCTATGGCGGGCATTTCTTCGGGGTGAACCTGATGTACGGAGTGTACAATGCGGGAAAAATGAAACTGCCTTTGGGGCTCTTCAAGGGAGTGCGCTCCGACAGATACGAAGGAAACGTCATGGGTGCGGGCTTCTCGTACGGCTACCACTTTATCCTCTCTCCGCACTGGGGACTGGAAACAAGCCTCGGCATAGGATTTCTGCACACCGCATACGAACGTTACCGCTGCCTGCACTGCGGAGAAAAGACGGGAAGCGGGCGCAAGAGCTTCATAGCTCCCACAAAAGCGGCCGTATCGCTGGTGTATATGATAAAATAGTAACAAGAATAATTACATAGCAAATTGAAAGTATGAAAAACTTAATCCGTATTCCTCTGGCTCTGGCAACGCTGACGCTCTGTTGCAACACCGGCTGCGCACAGGAATTCTACCGGGGGGAAATGTTCGTTACCGGACAACGGTTCTCGCTTGCGGACGGACATCTGAACATAGAATTGTCCGTTGACTTCGAGGGGCTGAAAATGCCCTCGGACGAATCGCTGACTCTGACACCCGTACTCATCAGCGGGGAAAACGAACAAGACCTGCCCGCAGTCCTGATTAACGGCACGGAGAAGCAGAAAGTATACCGACGGGAACAGAAATTTGCCGACAGCAAGCATCCCGCCCCCATACCTGCGGTAGTAATAAGAAATGACGCCAAGGTGTCGCGTTCGTTCCACTACCGGGTGGCAGTGCCCTATCAGGAGTGGATGAAGAACGCCTTGCTCCTGATACGGTCGCAGGAGTGCGCCTGCCACGGGAAGCAAGGAAACGTCTATGAAGACAAGATAGCCGACAAACTGAGCCTGCCCAAAGCACGCGCTTCCGCCTGGGACACGGGTACGGACAGAAAATACCTGTCTTGGGTGAATTTCATCGAACCCGCACCGGACAAGGATACGCTCTGCACGATAACAGGCTCCATCCCCTACTTCGGCCGGGACAGCCGGGAGAAAGGCGAGAAACCGTTGGGCGGCCTGTCCGAAGAGAAGCATGATTTCGAGATATACCATCGCCTGCGCAATGCCTTGCAGGACATCCGACGGGAAAGCGGAACGGAGCTTTCCAAAGTGGAAATAACCGGTTATGGGGCTCCCATAGGAAATCTGAAAAAGAACGAGATGAACGCGCCGGTACGTGCGCTGAGCCTGAAAGGGTATCTGCGCGAAAACCGCCTGGCGGCAAGCACTCCGCTGGAAGTCCGTTGGATTTCCGAGGATTGGGATTCCATCGCCGCACTGATAAAGCAAAGCGACATGATGTTCCGTGAAGCCGCCCTCGACCTGATAAACAATGTAGACATAGACAAGGGGCGCGAACGCATGCTGATGAACCTTGCCGACGGTAAGCCTTACAAATATCTGGCGGAAAGGATATTCCCCGAAGTAATGAGAGTGGACTACAAAATAGAGTACACCCGCAGGCCGCCGGATGCGGCGGAAAGCCTGAGGCTGTTCCGTACGGGCGAACGGAAAGCGCTGCACCTGAACGAGTTCTTTACAGTGGCAAGCAGCTATCCGCAAGGGTCCAGGGAGTACAACGATGTGCTCGACCTGGCAGCCCGCCTGTTTCCCGACAGCCCCGAAGCGAACATCAACGCCGCGGCGGTAGCCCTCACCAAAGGCGAAACAGCCAAGGCCCGCCGCTATCTGGAAAGATTCGCCACCCTGCCCATGGCATACAACAACATGGGCATACTCTGCCTGCAGGAAGGAAACCGCGACAAGGCGGAAGTGTATCTTACCATGGCGGCGGCAGCCGGAATAGAGCAAGCGAACGAAGCATTGAAAACCCTGAGAAGAGAAACCGAATATTAATCATTAAAACAGGCATATATGAAAACGAACAATTACTTATGGACGGCCCTGGCAGCCACCACTTTTGCGCTCGCCGGATGCGGCGGTGACGACAACGGAATGACAGAACCCCGGCCGCAGGAGAACATAGCGCAACTGGAACTGCATCTGACTGGAAACGGAACAAACACCAAAGCGACAGGCGGCGCATTGCCCGCGCAGGCCGAGGAAAACACCGTGAAACGTTTCACCGTCGCCATCTTCAACAGTGACGGATCGGTGAACGCCATCCAAACCGTGACCCAAAACACAACCGCCGCCACAACCATCAACTGTACGCCGGCCAAAGACTGCACGGGTATGGTGGTAGCCAATGCTCCCACGAACGACTATTTTGCGGGTGTGCTGAACAAGACCGACTTTCTGAAGAAAACCATCGCCCTATCCGACGCCCAAACCAAAGACTGCCTGCCCATGAGCGGGGATGTGAAGAACAGCAGCAAAAGCGCGACTTTCACGCTCGGCGCAGGTGAAAACAAAGGTATGACGGCAGCGTTGAGCCGTCTTGTGGCAAGGGTATCGGTGAGCAGCATCAAAACCGCTTTCGACCCCAACGGGCAATACTCCGCAGCGTCTTATGAGCTGAAGAATGTCTTTGTACGGAACGCCGTGAAAGAAGCGGTACCCGCCACAGGAGATTACAGCCAAACGAAAATGGGAACGCCCGCCTATCTGACCGGCAACCACAACGGCTCCACCGGAACGGCGGCCTATCTGGCAACAGCGGTAACCCCGGCCGTCAACGTAAAAACGGAACATAAAACCGACTATTGGTTCTATATCTTCCCCAACGAAGAGACTACCCGTACGGCATTGGTACTGGAAGGTACTTTCAAGAAAAACGCGAGTGACACGGGAACTACCATTTACTACCCCGTCGTCATCAACAAAAAACAGACGGGAACAACTATTACCGGGACTTCGGGTACAGGGACTTCCACCATCGCCCGCAACACCACCTATGCCGTAAAAGCCACGATTAAGAGCATAGGAACCGAAGACCCCGACGGAGAGATAACCCCTACTTCACTGGAGCTGACGGTGAGCGTCGCCGACTGGGCGTTGAACATTACCCAAGACGTAACATTTGAATAAGCAGCCGAGAGTACAATACAGCCATGAAGCATCTTCACCCATCCATACTTACGGCACTGTATGCCGGACTTATCTTCCTGTACGCATCATGCGTGCGGGAAGATACAAGCGCCTGCATGCAGTATGAAGTAAACGTACGGGTAGTGGATGCCGAAGGCAACGACCTCACCGAAAGCGAGGTGCTGGAAAAGTCGGAAGTGTATCTGTTCGGCGAGAACGGATTTGTGCGCATGATTCCTGCGGGAGTATCGTCGGATTACCTCTTCGGGCACTACAAGGATGACAGGCTCACGCTGGTGGCATGGGGAAACGTCAAGGAAGATACGCTGATAACCGCCGAAATCAAACCGGGCACTCCGATTGAGGAAGCGCGGCTGAAGCTGAAACAGTATGCCGAGGGAAATCATCTGCCCGTTACCGACCTCTTTTACTGCCGTAAGGAGTTGAGCAACACCGCAACAAGAGGCATACGGGAAGAAAACATCACGCTGGTCATGGAAAGACTGGCGGCAGGGCTGAGCATACGCGCGTGCTATCTGACCGAACGGTATGCCGACAAAGGCGAAGGCTATACCTTTATCGTGAAGGGAACGGGCAGCGAAATGAACTTCATGGGAAAAGTGACCGGAGAGGATTCGGGCTACAAGCCACTGACCCTCACGGACGGACAAGGGGATGCCTACGCCCCGCCCTTCCGCATCTTTCCTACGGAAAAGGGAGAATGTATAGAAGTGGAGATATACAGGGGACAGGAGAAGCTATGCACCGTTACACACGACGAGCAACAGCAACCCTTATGCGCGGCAGCCGGAAAGCAGACGGACATTGAAATAGATTTCAGATATGCCGAAGTGAGGACGTTTGTGACAGTGCTGCCCTGGGGAGAAGTGGAACAGGAGACGGAAATGTAAAGAGACAAGAGTATGAAAGGGGTATTGAGACATAGAAGCAAAACCGCTACATTATATATCGTAACCGCTATGGCCGCTATCATTGCCTTATCGGCTTGCGACACCGGACAGCCCGACATGCCAGCCGATGATGATGAAGTGATGCTCACGCTCCGCCTTTCACTGCCGGAAACGGAACGGGATGCCGCCACCCGCGCCATTACGTCCGTTGAAGAGAATGCGATAGACATCGCCCAACTGAAAGTGCTGGTATTCAAAGCCGCCGGTACAACGGAAACTTTCAGTTACGAAGCGCCGCAAGTGCTGCTGCAAGGCGGAAAGTATACGGTAACCTTGAAGCAGAGCCGCGCCGGAGAGAAGTATCGGCTCGTCGTCATAGCCAATGCGGGAAAGAAACTGCCCGTCATACCGGAGAACACTTCTAAAAACGATGCGCTGAAAATGATTACGTTCGGTGCCGGCGGAAAATGGAACGCAACGGGCACGACGAACTACACGCGTTTCCCCATGTGGGGAGAGACGGCGGCGGCACAGGTAATCTCCTCTGCCACATCTCTGGGAACAATCACGCTGCTCCGTGCGCTGGCTCGTATAGATGTGGGTTGTGCGCTCAGCGGAGAAACGGCAGCGGGAGTAAACGGGTTCACCTTGAAAAGCGTCAGCGTGTACCGTACCAGGGACAAAGGCTATGCCGCTCCCGTGAACGGGGGAACCATCACCGGTAATGTGGTCGCAAACGTATCCATCCCCCCGGATGCCGGAACAAACGGCACGCTGACTTATACCTGTACGGACGGTAAATCTTTGATACGGACTATCTATGTAGCGGAAACGCCGCAAGGGAGCAACAAGGATAATAATGTATGTCTTGTCGTGGGCGGAACTTATGCGGGAAGCACGAACTATTACAGGGTAGACCTTACCGCCGGGGGAAATTATATACCGATAAAAAGGAATTGCCGCTATATAGTGAATATTAAAGCCGTGAGCAATGCGGGGTATACCACGGAAGCGGCAGCGCTTACGGGAGACAAGACGTTAGTGATAGCCACGAGCGTATCGGCTGAAGCATGGGGCAGACAGACGGTTGCCGGTTCGGGAACGATTACTTTACCTTGAGAGGATTATTTTATCTTAGGACAATATGGGACGGAAAATAAGAGGCATATTCTACATAGTGGCTATCCTGCTGGCAGCGGGATGCGGAAAAGAGGAAGAAACGGAAAACGTTTGTTCCGACGGCATACTGATTGAAGTGGAAGCGCCACAGACGAACGGCTGGAGTACGGAAGAAATTACCGGTACACGAAGCGGAAGGGAAAAGGCTATCGAGGTAAAGGGAAAAGACGGTTTGGATATGGAGATTAGTACACTGCACGACAACGGTGCGACGGGAACGGCCGAGGGAGAAGCGACTACCCGCTGGGCGAATATGGATGATAACATCGTTTTTCGGGTGGTAGCCTACAAGTCGGCAACCGCTGCGGGGATTTCCACATCGAACTACGCGGGATACGGGGATTACAAGTTATCGGGAAGTACCGTACAAACCGTCAAAAGCCTGGTTGTCCCGGCAGGAACTTACACATTCATCTTCTATTCGTACGGGAATTCCAATGCGATAGCCGCCTTTACCAATGGCTCCGCAAGTGTCCCCGCCACAAACGGGCAAAACTTTATGACGTATGTAAAGCCCGGTGTCGTTATCAATAATATAGGAAGTAGATATACGTTGAGCGGTATTGTATTCAAGCATCATTGCGCACGATACAGGGTGCAAGCGATAGCTCAGGCTGGAAGAATGGGAACGATTACGGCATGTGCGGGTACAGTGACATTGCCTAAGCATAACGCGACCTATACTTTTACAAATGGCACATTCACCATACAGGCAACGACCGGTAGCATAAATCTCACTTGGGACAACCCCAACGCAATGAGTGCATATAGCGGCTATATCTACCTATTACCGCAAACTTCCGCCAGCGTAACGGTGAAACTGAATCTTACGATTGGCGGGAAAGCGTTTACTAATAAAAGCGTTACGCTATCGGGGCTTACAATGGCCGCCAATAATACATATTATAGTAATGTGTCGCTCACTACGACAGAAGGGTATATTATAGGGGGAGCATTATGGGCTAATGGAAACTTATACAAAAGTAGCAACCAGTATCTTTTTTACAGTAGCACAGAAAAATATGAAGCTCGAGCAGAAAGCGGCGCTTTCTTTATATGTAATACCCTTAACCCATATCCGGATATTACAACTCCCACTACTCCATGGACTGAAGCTAATGACCCATGTAGGAAAGTTATCAATGCAGCGGGCAAATGGAGATTGCCTACATTAACCGAGGTGCATCAACTAGTCAGTTCCCAATATATAGTTGATGCTACTCTAAATGGAATCACAGGTTATAAATTCGGTAATACCCTGTTTCTTCCTTATAGCGGCTACGTTCCACAATATGGCTCTCTACATACAGAAAGCGGATTACGAGGACTTTTCTGGTCTACTCCCGGTACGGTATTTATAATTCTAAATCCTGCTTATCAACAAGGAGAAATAGGCTATGTTGATTGGAATACTTTTCCACAAAATAATTATGCGATACGCTGTGTCCGTAATATATAGGTATAGCAGCACAACTTACAAACATTCGTCAAAAAGGTAAATCATAACCGTAAGCAACATCTTCTTGTACAGACATTGCTCCCTACTATCCAAAAGAGCAATATCTATATTCTCTACTTTTCTGCAATATTTTTATTACCATAAATCTCAAACTAGGAATATTGCTCTTCTAAAATCTTTGCTATTTCAATTGTTTCTTGCATGTTGCGCCCTGTAGATTGCAGAACTAATCCTAATCCTTTATCTGTATTAGTTAAAACAATTTCAATTAGACCATTCTCTTTCACTTTGCGAATAAACTGCTTCTCATGAGGATTATATGGAATGGAATTAACTATTTCAACAACATATGGGGAATGACATAATTTATGTGCGAAAATCAATAACTTGTCTTTACCATGGTCATCCCTTAGAACAATAGGTTTATTTACAGGATCAATTTGTGATTCTACTAACTCTATTGACTTCCATAATTCCTTGTGTTCAATAAAGTCAGCCTCATTACAATGATCAGGATGAGAAATTGCTACCACATCGTATTCTCCTGCTTCTGAACCTCTAACATATAACCGATGCTTTATTTGTTTCCAAAAAGGATTGAAACAAAATGATATTCCGATACTCTTATACAAATAAGTAATCCCCAATCCCTCAACTTGAATTTCCAAATCTCCCCGTTTTATATAAAAGTCATTATTAACAAATCGAGACTCTTCCGGAGAGTTATTTTCAATAAATGGATGTCTAGCTAATCCCAATAACAATCCACCTAATGTTTTGAATTTAGGATTGCAACAGAAATCATTAAGTGTAAAATTTGGAGCGATCCCAATTCTATCAAATGATTTTTCGTAGCGAATACGTTTAAACTCGTGTTTCTCCGCCTCTTTATATGTTTTAATAAATTGTATCACAGCCGAACAAGCAGTAGACAAATCACTTGCACAGGGAATAATTGATTGTTCATTAAAAATTAGTTCCATAAACTAAATTAATTTCAGTAGTTGGTTGTTCCATTCATCCATAAAATCTGTCGGATAATCGCTCAATTCTCCTGTTCTATCTACCTGTATATTTTGTATTCTACAAAATTGTTCTGTCTCTGTTGTTTGTCGAGAGAAATAAGAGATATTGACATCTTTTGAATCAATCAATTTCTCTTTAACCGCAACTCGAATTCCATTCACAATATGATCACTATGAGTTTCAACGAACAACTGCATACCCGCAGCAGCAGCTAATGCAATCAGCCGTCCCATTTCAGCTTGTCCTCTTGGATGTATATGAGCTTCCGGATTCTCTAATATCACTATTTTATCCTTTTTAAAATTCAATAGCGCCACAATAACGGGTAATACATACGAAATTCCAAAGCCTACGTTTTTAGGCCTAAATTTTTTACTCAACGAGTCTTGATTTACAAATTGATAATTGAGAATTACCTTATCCGTTCCAGGTATTTCTTGAATATCAAATTTTACATCAGGACTAATTTCACCCAACCAAGCCGCAGTTTGATGAAATAAAGTATCGGATTTTGCTTTTTTGTGGCATAGAGTCTTAGGTACTTTCAAACTCGTACCGAAAGCATTGAGATAATGAATTGTAAATTCTCCTTTTACTCCTAACTGATGTTTCTCTACAACATCTGCATATGACATAGGATAATCGGTCTGAGGTCCTGTTCGTTCTGCTTCCAAATATTGAAAATCATTATTGAACAAAGAATAGCGCTCCAAACATCCTATAGGCCATTCAGAGTTATTATCCAAAACATTATTTTCAGCCTGATAGGTTAAGGTACAAGGGAATGATTGCAATTCTCCATTAGCCTCCATATCAAAATAAAAACCTATTATTTCTTTATTTGCATCT
Source organism: Bacteroides sp. 44_46 (assembly GCF_001915465.1). Taxonomy (NCBI): domain Bacteria; kingdom Pseudomonadati; phylum Bacteroidota; class Bacteroidia; order Bacteroidales; family Bacteroidaceae; genus Bacteroides; species Bacteroides sp. 44_46. The sequence continues at coordinate 201,624 of NZ_MNQO01000017.1, forward strand.
TGATACAAAGCATCACGCCCCCTACCTATTTCCGTCAATGAACCGTTCAGTGCGAACTTAGCTAATCCAGACTTTTTATTTTGCCGAAGCAGTAACAGGCTTTGAATAAATGAAGACTTTCCCATTCCATTTAATCCCATTAAAAGGTTTAAAGAAGCTGGAATCATTAAGATATTCTTCAAAGACTTAAAATTCTGAATATGAATTGATTTAATCATATTAATTGCTGTTTTAATAATTCTTCAATTTTTGAAAATCTATATCTAACTCGGCTTTTATCCCCTGTAGCAGATGTTATAGCATTACCAAAAAAAACATCTTCGTTCATCAATTTGACAAAGCCATTAAATATTGCCTTCTTACGTTTTAATGCAAGTTTTCTTTCTTCATCTGATAATTTTGCCAATTCAACACTCCAAACCTCAAACAGAGCTTTATTGATAGGCTTACGTCTCGCTGTTATATTATAAACTTTCCGAAAAGCCCAACGAGAAAAAATAGCAGAAGACAATTTCATTGCTTCAATAAAATTATTCTTTATCGCAAGTAATTCTCTCTCCGTTTTATATTTCAATTGTCCCATGGATCTAGACATGAAAGTATCCAAATCTGGTTTATAATCAGCAGGTGAATTTATATAAAAAGTAATGAAACGTGTAACAAATTCTCTATCAAGCATTCTATCTGTTGCAATAACCCAACCTGTGGCCCTTTTGAACTCTTGCAAATTTGCTAATTCTGCAACAAATTTAGCCGGAGTACCTTGATTCAAAGCATGGCGAATCTCTTGAGCAGCAAGTACAAGTCCACCCGTATTAATTCGTTTAAAAATATTAAATTTAACATCTTCCGGAGTACCAGGATTAATGATATAGGCCATAATTTCAGCCTCCTCAATTTGACGTTGGTATGCTCTTGGCAAATCATCAAATTTAAAACCATCTAATTTTTTTAAGAATTCTAAGCCATATAGCGCCATTGATTTATCAACAACAAAATTCTTAATAGCACTTAACCTTTGCAACCCATCTACAACCAACCATTTATTATCATTTGACCCATCAAAATAAAAAGCCGGCAAAGGCAGTTTAATAAGAACGGATTCAATTAATTGGCTTTGTTTCTCTATCGGCCATAGATTTCCTTGCCGCTGAAAGTCAGGAGCCATATCAATTTCATTTTCCCTCAGACGCTTGATTATATTATCAAGTGACATTGTTTTGGTCTTTATATCAATATCTTGAGGATTAAACGGGTCCTCCATTATAATTTTTTCATCACTATGCTCTTTTTCAGCCTCGTCTTCAACAGAATATTCTTGTTGAAGAGCCTCTAATTCCTGCTTGCTTTCAAGATCTTCAGTATCTTGTAGTTCCAAAGATTGTTGTTGTATATATTTATCAAAATCCATATTGATATATTTTTCCAATGTACAAAGATACTCAAAACTTCGATTATAGATATACATTTAGCGAATTATAACCATGTAATAAATCAGTTCTATTCTAAGATAGCTCGTTATTATCAAAGTTGAATCAGGCAAGATTTCTACAAAATATTATTTACATTTCCTACAAAATTCATAGCCGTTACCTGTAAGGATGAAATTTTTCTATAACGGTTCGCCACTTTTGGCAAAAGTAACGACACGATCGGCTAACTGAGCACTTACTATCCGGTCATTCTCAATACGTTGTACTTCATTCAACCAACTCCCACTATTGCATGGACTGAAGCTAATGCCCCATGTAGGAAAGTTACAAATACAGTGGGCAAATGGAGATTGCCTACATTAACCGAAGTGCATCAATTAGTCAATTAGCTGTATCTTAACCATATCTTAGTTAGGAGAAATGCATTAACCTATAAAAAGGAGTAAATTCAATACCCAAAACACGGACTATACGGAAAAAACTTGAAATTTGAATATCAGTTTCTCCTTTTTCCACACGGGCAATATAACTTCGTGCCGTACCAACTTTCTCTGCCAACTCCTGCTGAGTTATCTTTAACTCCTTACGATGATCACGCAATATCTCGCCATAATACCATGCAATTGATTTTTCATGAAAAGAGGTTCGGAATTCCGTCCCTATTTCTCCATATTTCCTATCTAACAACTCACCTGCCGTATGCAATTTTGCTAACTTATTTTCATCTAACTTTCTCATAATTCAAAATTCTCCAATATTTGTTTAGCAATCTTAATTTGCTTACTATAATCTTTTGTTGACTTTTTCAAAAATCCATTCAAAAGCAGTATTGCTGAATAGCCTCACTCTGACTAAGTATATAGACATAACAGTATAAGTAGTTACAAGTTCTAAAGGATAAATTCAAATGATTGTTTTTCCTGTTCCATTTCATACTGCTTAATAAGCGCATCATAACTTAAAAACGCCACGCGTTTGTTCAACCGTAAATGATCGAATGCATGAAACTGCATCTTAGCTTCAAATTCAGGCTTACGTTTTATATCAGCGACAATAGCCATTCTTACATAGAAATCTTGCAAGTCGTTGAACTTCAGTAAAGAATTCTGGATGTCAGTAGAATGTTCTATCTCAAAAAATGAATGAGGCATATTACGTCCGTTGAACCATATCGTATCAATAGTGGCACTGCGCTTTGTCATTTGAGGATAGGAATAAGGCGGCTGTTCCGAAAGAGTAGAAAGTTCATGTAGCTTACGCCCATCGTAGAATTTCTTGTTTTTATCTTGTTTGGGTACGAAAGTCTGCATGTTATGGTATTTACCTATTATTAATAAAATACCTTGATAGTAAGTATGGTTGAACATTATGACATCGTTCGAATCTTTATTCTTCTCGGTTTCAACTATAATCCCCCTATCTTCTATCTGTTTTCTGTATTTCTCAAGTCCATATAGTCCGGGCTTTATTTTGTAAATACCTTTAGTTTTTTGCACAATGCGGCGGATACTGGCAAATGGTGTTTTTGTTTTCCATTCACAGTCGGTTATTTTAAAAACTTCTCTGTTCAATTCGCCTAAAGTTGCGACTCCACCCAACTTATCTAAAGTTTCTATGACAGCTTCATATTGTTTCATATTGCTGATGTATATATTTTATTATGGATATTCAAGGTGATCATTATTTGCACAACAAAGATACCTATTTTCGTATCTCATCTAATAAGACAGGAATTTCACTATAATCCTCAAACCATATAACTCTTGTTCCTAAACTTTCCATCATTTTTTCCTGAATGATATGATGTGTTTGCAATATTTTATTTACTGATGCCTCATTTATCTTCACACAGCTTGAATCGTCTATCAAACTATCATTACTCAATCTTTGAATAAAAGCGTAATGCCTACAATTCTTCGATTGCTTTTGGGCTGCAATTTCCAGCAAACGCCGTAGATTAGGATCACTTAATGATAATCCAATCATTAAGCAATTATTCTCACGCAATGTCGCTAATTGAACAAGATTAGACCAATGATATGGCTCAGAATAAACCTTATGGTACGCTTCTTCTGAAAAGACCAAAGAAGCTTCTCTATCAAAACTCTCTCTACCAGGAATAAAACCATGTACATGATATATTGGCAATTCATCAGAATCATGCTGTTCTTCATCTCTATATATCGTCTTATATTCAAGTTTTACTTTGCTGAGAGATTCTTCTATTAAATCATCAAAATTATAAGTAATTATAGATTTTACTTTAGCCCCACTTCTTTTAGGAATACACAAATTCGTAATGGACTCTATTAATGGAGATGAAGTTCTTTGCGAACTATATAAAGCATCCTTTACAGCAGATATAAACATTATATCATCGTCTTTTTGCGACAATCCTGCTTTTAGATAACGAGCAATAGCCAATGTCGAATTATTGTTTATTTCTATAAATTTATTCGTGATAGCTTTAATAGTATCATCATCTACAGTATCGTCATTAAAAATCTTATTAACAAAATTAGTGTATAGAGAGTTTAACAAAGTCTTCCAGTTAGGAAGCCCTGCACTACATGATACACCTGCACCCAATAACAGCGAGATATTTCCTTTTTTATATGCCTTTTTTACGGATGTCAACAGTTCTTCTCGTGATTTCTTCCAATCATTATCCCTTCTGTTGAGTTCCTTCTTGATTTCTAACTTAAATAAGCTATTAGCAATATATTCAGCTTCTTCTTTATTCGCATCAATCAATCCATTTATTTCCGTAATTCCCCATAAAATCAAATTCGGATTTTCATTTCTGAGAAAGTATCTCATTTTATCAGAATCAGCAGGATAAATTAATATCATATGCTTTATTTTTTCAGAATCTAATATACCTGTCAGTTGCCTGACTGTATATCTCATTATCATTGGATTATATCTATGAGTATATTTAATTTCAAATGCCACAGGTCCCTCATAATTTCCTATACCATTTGTAGAATAACCATCTAACCGATTGCCATCAATAACGTAATCACTAATAAACTGCTTACCTTGTTTTTCCAAATGTAACTTAAGTAAATTCTGAATAAATAGCTCAAAGTATAAAGCCGACTTTGGGTTACTTCTAAAATTTATTTGATTTATAATATCTTCAATCTTCATATATAAGCTGTTTTTAGATTCTATAATAAGTAAATAACAACTATTTATTGCTTCAAGCGTAATTGAAGCTCCTCTTTAAAATTAAGAGTTTTCAATTACGCTTGAATATTTTACAGCCAACAAAACTTACAACACCAAAATGATATATTCTACCGTTTATTTACGTCACCTACAAAATTCATAGCTACCGGCCGTCCCCTCAAAAGCAAGCACCCCGTCGGAAGCCCGTACCTCGGCCAACGGAATAAAGACGCGGCCGTTCTTCTTTACCTGCCAATTACCTGCTTTAAGGTCGGTGATGACGAATTTATATGTACCTGTACCGTTAACTGTCAGCGTGAAGTCCTTCTGCAACGGTTCGCTACTCTTGGCAAACGTAACGACACGATCGGCTAACTGAGCGCCTACTATCCGGTCATTCTCAATACGCAGTACTTCGTTCAACTGATTGCATCGGTTATCGGTAACCTGTATCACATTCAGGAAGTTATCGGTAACGGCAGGGGCAGCGGGTGAAACTTCTACCCGCCAAGCTCCACGCTCATTGGCATTGTCAAGATAAGGGGCTACGGCATCGTTGGGATAGTTAGTACCGAACACCCAGTTTTCCTTGCCGGGGCCGCCAACCTTATCAATACGGATATTATCCGCTTGGGGTAAAAGAACAGTATTATGCAGCATACCGCTATCACCGTCCTTGGTACGCCGAACAGTGAAAGTGTTGCCTTCAAGCGCAGGCTCTTCGATACTATGCAGCAGCCAGTATTTCCGGAAATCGGGATTGGAAGCCGATACTTTGTCATACACAATAAGTGCGGCAGGCACTGTTTCGGACTTCAGGTTGAGAAATACGAAAGAGCGTTTGGCCTCTTTCACTTTCCGGGTATAGGCCTGGGTAATATCGCCTTTCAAATAAGAATAATCGGGAGCTTGCGCATCAGGGCCAAATCCGTGAGCCAACACTTTACCCACCGTATACTCCTCGGACAAAAGGCTGTCGAGCGAATTGCAAGTTTTCCAACCTTCACCACACATACGCTGCCCGCCGTCATTGGATGCGAATCTGGTCTTTCCGCCACCGCCATAGTTCCAACAGCCGAACTTTTCGTCAGGGTCGTACACCAGCAACGAATTATGAGCGATGGTACGTTTGAAGTAATTCTTGTTGTTGGGGCTGTTGTAACCGCCCGAACTACCGCTATAAGCGCCGGCATCGATAGCCAAAGGGCCTTTATGGTAAATCTGGAAACTGCCGCCGTCCATGTGCTGATGATTGCCCACAAACTGCTCGTTGATTTTCATTTCGGCAATCACACTGTTGGCGTCCCAGCCCGTACGGGCAATCATCCAGCCGTAGGGAGTACCGGAATAACGTGTCAAAGGAAGGTCGTCGGGAGATTTTCCTTTCAGGTCGTAGTCACGCCACAACAGTTCGTATATCAGACAGTGGTTCATTGACTCGTTGCCCGACTTATTCAAATGGGGATTACGCTCGAACTCATAAGCCAGATATTCATCTTTATAATAGCTGGAAGCCAAAAACATGGGTGTCGGCATGGTAAGCAATGCGGGACGGTTCTGCGGATAATCATCACCCGCAGGCATCAACACTCCGTCGGGACGCCTACGGTAAATAATATCGTAGAGCACAAATCTTGCCGAAGAGCTGTAAATGCCGCCGGCTCCCATCTTATCTAAAATCCACAAGGGAAAGAGGTCGCAGGCAAAACGGACATGCACGTAATTCGTGCCCTGATGGTAGTTCTGCCCCGCATAGAAATAATTGCGTGCCGGGATATAATCACGATAGAGCATGGTAATGACGTGATTGTACATATCGGGATACTCGTCATAAATGGCAATACCTGCCGACAGCATATCACGCATAATCATCCACTCCGACGGATGCCCCGCTATGGGCTGGTTATTGCGTGGCGGATAACCGCATTCCATACTCTTCGCCAGACGGATAAACTCTTTGATGTAAGCTTGTTTCTCGGAACTCTTCATTTGGTCGTAACACCAGTCATATACCATGGCACCCGTTATCAGCATAGCTCCGCTGGCCCGCGACAAGTCGGAGCGAGTGCCGAAAGAAGCGCGTTGCAACGTATCGAGCATGGCTGTAATGGCACGGCGGGCCAGACGCTTGTCGCCTTCCAGCAGATAGTCGAGAGCCTGCAACTGCACCCGCGACGTAACGCCGCGCATCTCGTAATAATAGCGGAAACCGCGATTCGTAACGGCAGCCTCTTCGGCCGGAGTACGGTCTTTACTCAGCTCCTTCATGAGAGAAAGCGTCTGTTGCGCCTGAGGAGTTTTCATCCGCTCCTTCAATGCGGGCAAATCAGATGAGCGAACGTACAAACGGGGGTGCGTTTGAGGCGGAACCGGTACATTAACTCCCTCTACCTCTTGCCAGACTACCTCTTTCGGCAATTCCTGCGCCGAAAGACAAAATGAGCTAAATACCAGACTGATTGAAAAGAAAATCGACTTGTGTTTCATAATGGAGTTTATATCAGATGTTAGTGCCGTAAAAATACAATAAAAAAATCAAGTAGCTATAAAAAACAAGCACAGAAACATAGAGAATGTTCCTGTGCTTAATAAATCTTTATATCTCGTACTGCGCCTATACCAGCTCGTCCGACGTATAACCTTGCGGCAACTCGCGGCAGTTATACCCCGAAGCCATAATTTCACCGTAAGCTCCGGCAGAGCGAAGGGCTATAAGGTCGCCACGCTTCACACCGTTCAAGTCGACAGCCTTGCCAAAGACATCGGATGATTCGCAGATAGGTCCCACCACATCGTAGGTTTGCTGCGGAGCATCGGAAGTGACGTTCTCTATCTTGTGAAACGCCTGGTAGAGTGCGGGACGAATCAAATCCGTCATACCCGCATCGAGAATGGCAAACTGCTTGTTAGTACCTTGTTTCACATACAGCACCTTTGAGATGAGCGAACCGCACTGCCCCACTACCGAACGTCCCAATTCAAAGTGAAGCGTCTGATAAGGACGGAGTTTCAGGCAGTTATCGTAGGTTTCAAAATAACTTTTGAAGTCGGGTACAGGCTGACGGTCGGGATGCCCGTAGTCAATGCCGAGACCACCGCCCACGTTGACGTGCCCGATACGTATCCGGCGGGCTTCGAGCTTATCCAACAGCTCGTTGACACGGTTGCACAAAGCCACAAAATCGCCCATATCCAGTATCTGCGAACCGATGTGGAAGTGCAGCCCGATGAACTTGACGTTCTGCATCTCCTGCGCCACGTCTATCACATGATCCATATCTTCTATGCTGATGCCGAATTTGTTTTCAGCCAATCCGGTGGTGATGTTGGCATGCGTATGCGCGCCTACGTTGGGATTGATGCGGAAAGCGACATTGGCTGTCTTGCCTTTCGCAGCGGCCAGCTCATTGATGATTTCCAGCTCCGGAACGGATTCTACGTTGAAGCAGAAGATATCATAATCCAATCCGAGGTTTATCTCCCAGTCTGCTTTGCCTACACCTGCAAACACTATCTTATCGGCAGGGAAGCCGGCCTTGATGGCCGCACGGATTTCACCGCCGCTCACACAGTCGGCTCCCAACCCGCTTTCACGGATAATGGTAAGGACTTTAGGATTGGCGTTGGCCTTTACCGCATAATGCACCGAATAGTTCTCGTATCTCGATGCTTCGGTACGGATACAGGCAAGGGTATCACGCAGCACCTTCGTGTCGTAATAATAAAACGGGGTACGCAGTTCGCGGAATTTGTCAATAGGAAATGTTCCTTTCATATAATTATTATGGGTTATATCTTCGTTCAGTTAAAAAGAGCGCTTTTATCAAGAAGGTAAAAGCGCTCATATCTATTGTTTTCTTTTGTTACTCATTGAACAGCGCATCGCTGAGCGACTGCAAAGCCTGTTTCTTATCACATTCGCGGATAAGGAAAGAAATGTTATAGTTGCTGCCGCCGAAAGAAATCATACGCACCGGTATGTCGCGCATGGCATCGAGCGCCTTGGCTTCAAAGCCGACGTTCTCCCATTCGAGGTCGCCTACCACGCAGATGATACACATATCCTTGTCTACCGTCACCGTACCGTATTTCTTCAAATCGTCCAGAATCTCGTTGAGATGCTTGGTATTGTCGATAGAGACGGATACGCCTACCTCGGACGTACAAATCATGTCGATAGAAGTCTGGTAGCTTTCAAAGATTTCAAACACTTTACGCAAGAAACCGTGAGCAAGCAACATACGGCTGGACTTGATTTTGATGGCCGTGATATTGTCCTTAGCGGCTACCGCCTTGATTTTTCCCTTCTCCGTATCGTTGGAGATGAGTGTACCCGGAGCCGTCGGGTCCATTGTATTGAGCAGACGCACGGGGATGTTGGCGTACTTGGCGGGCTGAATACAGGTGGGGTGCAGGATTTTTGCGCCGAAGTATGCCAGCTCGGCCGCTTCTTCAAAATGAAGGTGACGCACCGGAGAAGTCTTGTCTACAATACGCGGGTCGTTGTTGTGCATACCGTCGATGTCCGTCCAAATCTGGATTTCGGAAGCATTGACGGCAGCGCCTATCAGGGAAGCGGTATAATCGCTGCCGCCGCGTTGCAGGTTGTCTACCTCGCCATAGGCGTTGCGGCAGATGAAACCTTGTGTGATGTAGATTTCCGCATCGGGATGCAGTTCGAGTTGAACCTGGAGTTTATCTTTGATATAAACAGGGTCGGGCTCCGCGTTCTTGTCCGTACGCATGTATTCTAAAGCCGGAAGCAGAACCGACTTCACGCCGCATTCCTGCAGATAGTAGTTCATCATGGCGGTAGAAATCAATTCGCCCTGCGCCAGCACTACTTTCTCCTCGAACAGCGTAAAGAGGTCTTTGGTGTAAGAACGGATATAGTCGAAATGAGATTTGATAAGTTCCAGACCTTTCTGTTTATATTCGGGAGTGGCATAGAGCTCATCAATGTGCTGGCGGTATTTCGTTTCCAGCCTGTTGATAATCTCGTTAGCACCTTCCGGATTCTTCTTGTACAGATAGTCCGAAATCTCAACCAATGTGTTTGTGGTACCCGACATGGCAGAGAGAACCACAATCTTACGTTCACCACTGAGCCGAACCTACTGAAGTACCTCCAAACTTTAAAACTTTCATTTTCGTTCCTGTATTAAAATGTTATATAATCTTGTTTATTTTTCTTCTGTTGACGACGCGACGGAATACTGTTCCGTCACATCCGTTATCAAATGGTCAGCACAACGGTATACGCGTCCCGGATATTCCCAAAGCAACTGCATGTTGTGCGTAGTCATAATAACCAGCGAACCCGCCGCGCTGATGCTGTGCAAAAGCTGGGTTATGGCAAAGCCCGTCTCCACATCCAGATTTCCCGTAGGCTCGTCGGCAAGGATGATTTCCGGAGAGTTGAGTACGGCACGGGCTATCACGATACGCTGCTGCTCGCCCCCAGACAATTCATTGGGATATTTATAGCCTTTATTGCTCATGCCCACCAACTGCAGCACTTCGTTGATACGGTCTTTTATCTCTCCCTTATTCTTCCACCCGGTGGCACGGAGCACAAACTCAAGATTGTCGTACACCGTACGGTCGGTGAGCAACTGGAAATCCTGAAATACGATACCCAATTTACGACGCAACTGCGGAATATGCTTGCGCTTGATATGCAGCATATCATATCCCAGCACCTCGGCATCGCCCGCTGCAACATCCAGTTCGCCGTAAAAGGTTTTGAGCAAACTCGTCTTGCCCGAACCTACTTTACCGATGAGGTAGACAAACTCCCCTTTATGCAGCTCCAGGTTTACATCGTTCAATACGCACAGCTCCTGCTGGTGTATCTCCACGTCTTTATATCGTATCAGCGCTTCGTCCATAATAACTTAGTGTTTCTTCCAGCCCGCACCGTGGCGTTCTTCCAGCTCACGTGCCAAATCTTCTATGCGATACCCCTTAGAGGTCAGCAATACGATGAGGTGGTACAGCAAATCGGCTCCTTCGTATATCAGACGCTCGTCGGTGCCGTTGCACGCTTCAATGACGGTCTCAACCGCTTCTTCACCTACTTTCTGCGCCATTTTATTGACACCCGACCGGAACAGGCTGGTTGTGTAAGAGCCTTCCGGCATTTCGGCGTGACGCTTGTCGATGAAGTCCTGAAGAAGTTTCAGGAACATAACGGGCTGTTCGTTCTTCTCGCCCCAGCAAGTGTCCGTACCCGTATGGCAAACCGGACCGACAGGATGTACCTGAATCAGCAAAGTATCCTTGTCGCAGTCCTCTTTCATGGAAACCACGTTCAGGAAGTTGCCGCTCTCCTCGCCTTTCGTCCAAAGACGGTTCTTGGTGCGGCTAAAGAATGTTACCTTACCGGTTTCTACCGTCTTGTCGTATGCTTCCCGGTTCATAAAACCCAACATCAGCACCTTGGCCGTATCAGCATCCTGTATAATTGCCGGAACAAGTCCGTTCATTTTATCAAAGTCCAACATCTTTTTAAGTTATGAGTTATAAGTTATGAGTTATTTTGTTGTGAGTTATTGTTATGAGTCGTTTTCATTCGCGCTTCGTACGGCAACGAATAACTTATAACTCATAACTTATAACTCCTTATCATCTTCTCATCGCGACTCCTTGGGCGCAAAGATACGATTTTAAATCGGGAATTTTGATTTCTCCGAAATGAAAAACGCTGGCAGCCAAGGCGGCATCTGCTTTTCCTTCCAGAAAGACATCACGGAAATGCTCTTTCGCGCCTGCTCCGCCCGATGCGATAACGGGTATGGAAAGCCTGTCGGCAAGGGTGGCAAGGGCTTCGTTGGCATATCCGGTCTTTACGCCGTCGTGGTTCATACTGGTAAAAAGCACCTCGCCCGCGCCGCGTTCCTGCGCTTCTTTCGTCCAGGCAAAGAGTTCTTTGCCGGTCTCCACACGTCCGCCGTTAAGGTAGCACCACCAGCCTTTTTCCGTCTGCTTGGCATCAACGGCCAGCACACACACCTGCGAACCGAAATGCTTGGCTATCTCGTCAATCAGTTCGGGACGGCGGATAGCCGAAGAATTGACGGAAATCTTGTCCGCACCTGCATTCAGCAGCCGGTCTACGTCGTTCAGCTCATGGATACCGCCACCCACGGTAAAAGGTATGCTGATGTTGGCGGCAATACGCTTCACCAGTTCGGCGAACGTCTTGCGTCCCTCGAAGCTGGCGGTTATATCCAGAAAAACCAACTCGTCGGCACCCTGCTCGCTATAAGCACGCGCCAACTCGACCGGATCGCCTGCATGGCGCAGATTCACGAAATTGGTTCCTTTTACGGTCTGCCCGTCTTTGATGTCGAGGCAGGGAATGATTCTTTTTGCTAACACTCTTCTTTCTGTTTATGATTTCGGATTTATGACTTACATCATAAATGCTTCCAATTCCTTGAAAGTTATACGCCCTTCGTACAACGCCTTACCGAAAATAACGGCAGGCTTCCAGCCGGCGGATATCATCGGCGCAGCTCACTCCGCCGCTGGCAATGAGGCAGAGGCCGGGATGCGCTTCCAGTATCTCCTTATACAAAGCCGTGGAAGGGCCTTGCAGCATACCGTCGCAGTTGATGTCGGTACAGATAACCTTGCGGATACCTTTCTCCACATAGTCTTTCAGAAAAGGAAACAACTCGCAAGGGCTCTCGTCTTTCCAACCGTTGACGGCAATCTTATGGTCTTTCACATCAGCTCCGAGGATGATTTTCTCCGAACCGTACGTTTGCAGCCAGTGACAGAAACGTTCGGGATTCTTTACGGCAATGCTACCGCCCGTCACCATCTGCGCACCGCTCTCAAACGCAATGACCAAATCTTCATCGCTTTTCACCCCGCCACCGAAGTCTATAATCAAGGAAGTGCGGGAAGCGATCCGCTCCAGCGTGCAGTAATTCACCACATGGTGGGAAGCGGCTCCGTCGAGGTCTACCACATGAAGGCGGCGGATGCCATGCGCTTCAAGCTCCCTGGCTACTTCCACGGGATTCTCGTTATACACTTTCTTGCTGTCATAATCACCCTGGGAGAGGCGTACGCACTTTCCGTCGATGATGTCAATAGCGGGAATTAATTCTATCATGTCAATTAACTGCAAATTACGAGTTATCAAATAGCGGCATCTTCCGCCTATAAGTCCAGAAAATTCTGCAGGATACGTTCGCCTACACTTCCACTCTTTTCGGGATGAAACTGGGTGGCATAGAAGTTATCCTTATGCAAAGCGGCGCTGAACGGAAGTATGTAGTCCGTTACGGCAGCCGTACAATCGTTGACCGGAACATAAAAGCTGTGTACGAAATAGACGAATTCTTCTTTCGTAAAGCCCCTGAAGAGGTCGCTGTCGGTCTGCGAAATCGTATTCCAGCCCATGTGGGGAACCTTATCCTCATGCTTTTGCGAAACGAAACGTTTCACGTCGGCATCAAAAATACCGAGGCAATCCACATCTCCTTCCTCCGAATGGCGGCACATCAACTGCATGCCCAGGCAGATACCCAATACCGGCTGACGCAGCTCTTTTATCAGCTTGCCCATGCCGCCGGCATTCAGGAAGTTCATGGTTGTCTCCGCCTCACCCACTCCGGGGAAGATAACTTTATCCGCAGCGCGTAACACCGCTTCATCCGCCGTAATCTCCGCCTCAACGCCCAAACGCCTCAAGGCATAGTCCACCGAACGGATGTTACCTGCATTGTATTTGATAACTGCAACCTTCATCAGCCACTAATTAAATATTACGGTCTTATTCTTATACGCCAGCACCTTGCGCTCGATATGCTTCTGAACGGCGCGTGAAAGGACAATCTTTTCCAAATCCTTACCCTTGTTCACCAAGTCCTGCACGGTGTCCTTATGCGTGATGCGCACCACATCCTGCTCGATGATAGGGCCTGCATCCAGCTCCGTGGTAACGTAGTGGCTGGTAGCGCCGATAATCTTCACACCACGCTCAAATGCCGCATGATAGGGTTTCGCTCCTACAAACGCCGGAAGGAAAGAGTGGTGGATATTGATGATTCGGTTGGGATAAGCGTCTATCATCTTCTCGGAAATTACCTGCATATAGCGCGCCAGCACGATGAAGTTCACTTTATGCTTGGCCAGCAGTTCCATTTCTTTCTTCTCCTGCTCTTCTTTCGTTTCCTTTGTGATAGGGAACAGGTGGAAAGGTATGCCGAAACGTTCCGCCACATGCTGCAAGTCGGGATGATTGCTTATTATAAGAGGTATCTCCACATTCCACTCACCTGCCGTATAGCGTGCCAGCAGGTCGAAGAGGCAGTGCGACATCTTCGACACGAAGATAGCCATACGAGGTTTGGCATCCGAGAAGTAAAGACGGAAATTCATTCCGTACTTCTGCGCATACAACGTTTCAAAATAATCTTCTATTTTCTCTTGAGGAACCAGGAAATTTTCCAATTCCCACTCGATACGCATGAAAAAGATATTCTCTACGTGGTCTACATACTGATCCAGATAGATAATATTACCCTTGTTCACCGTTATAAAGTCCGTTACTTCCGCCAGGATGCCCGGTTTGTCGGGACAGTGAAGTAACAGTTTGGCTGTTTTCATCATCCTAAAATCTCTTTTTTATCGTTTTCTAATTACAACATTCTTGTTTTGAGTTCGCAAAAATAACGATTTATTGCAAAATAACGAACTTTTCGAGCAGGAAGTTTAAAAGTCGGCGTAAAATGTTTCGTTTTCTTCAGAAACAAGGGTTCAATCGGATGCTAAATGCTACATAAACGCTCTATAAACGGTTTTCTAAATAGTTGTTAAATCACGATACTTCCTTTTTTTACAATATTCTCAATATGAGGATGTAAAGTAAATGCAACCAAAAAGCCCCGAAAAAAAGTTTATCGCAGCTATTGCAGGTTCAAAAAAAACACCTACCTTTGCAACCGCAATCGAGAGAGATAGCAATGATAAAATGAAATTCTGGTGCGTTAGTTCAGTTGGTTAGAATACATGCCTGTC